>JASBUM010000186.1 GCA_030147905.1 Acidimangrovimonas sp. | reverse complement strand
GCCGGCATTCCCTATGCCGTGGGCTCCAACGGGTCCGAGCGCAAGATGGCGATCACGCTGGGGCAGCATCCTTCCGTCTTCTCGCGCCTCGCCGGGCGGCTGTTCTCGGGGCAGAGCCTGGGCTGCGCCAAGCCCGCGCCGGGGCTTTACCTGCATGCTGCGGCCCGGCTGGGCGCCGAACCCGCCGATTGCGTCGTGATCGAGGACAGCCCGACCGGGGCCCGCGCGGCAAGCGCGGCCGGGATGCGCTGTATGGGATATGCCGCCCGTGACGACGGCGCGGCCCTGCGTGCCGAAGGGGCCATGCCGTTTCACAGCATGGCGGATCTGCCCGCGCTGATCGGGCTTTGACCGCCGCCTTCGGGTCGCGGCCGGCAGGATCACGACCAAGATGTTGTGGATATTCGCCACTCACCGCTTACATGCTGTGGTCTTCGGTTGACACAGCGGCGCCTTGACCGGACCATGACGCCCCACACCGGAATCACCGAAAGGCTTTCTCTTGCGCTTTGCCCGGCTGCGCCTGAACGGTTTCAAGAGCTTCGTCGATCCCACCGACCTGGTGATCGCCGAGGGCCTGACCGGCGTCGTCGGCCCCAACGGTTGCGGCAAGTCGAACCTGCTGGAGGCGCTGCGCTGGGTGATGGGCGAAAACCGCCCCACCGCGATGCGCGGAGGCGGGATGGAGGACGTGATCTTTGCCGGTGCGGCCACGCGATCGGCGCGCAACTTTGCCGAGGTCGCGCTGACGATCGACAACGACCAGCGGCTTGCGCCCTCGGGATTCAACGATTCCGACCAGATCGAGATCATCCGCCGCATCACCCGTGACGCGGGCTCCGCCTACAAGGCCAACGGCAAGGATGTCCGCGCCCGCGACGTGCAGATGCTGTTTGCGGATGCCTCCACGGGCGCGCATTCACCTGCGCTGGTCCGGCAGGGCCAGATTTCGGAACTGATCTCGGCCAAGCCGAAAAACCGGCGCCGGGTTCTGGAAGAGGCGGCCGGGATCTCGGGGCTCTATCAGCGCCGGCACGAGGCCGAGCTGCGCCTGGGTGCGACCGAAACCAATCTTGCGCGTGTCGACGACCTGATCGAACAGCTCGCCCAGCAGCTTGCAAGCCTCGCCCGTCAGGCGCGGCAGGCGGCACGCTATCGCGAGATCGGGGCGGCGTTGCGTCGTGCCGAGGGCATGCTGCTCTATCGACGCTGGTCCGAGGCCGAGGCCCAGCGCCGCGCCGCCGAGGAGACGCTGGCCGAGCGTATCCGGGCCGCCGCACGTGCCGAAACGTCGGCACGCGAGGCCGCGCGCGCGCGCACCATGGCCGAGGACGCGCTGCCCCCGCGCCGCGAGGAAGAGGCGATCGCCGGTGCGATCCTGCAACGCCTGACCGTCCAGCGCGACAACCTGCGCGACCAGGAAACCCAGGCATTACGCCAGATCGAGACGCTCGATGCCCGCATTGCCCAGCTCGGCCGCGACATCGAGCGTGAGGCCGGGCTCAACCACGACGCAGGCGACACCATCGCGCGGCTGGAATGGGAAGAGGAGCAGATCGCCCGCGCCCATGACGGGCACGAGGCCCGGCTGGCCGCCGCCGCCGAAGCCGCGCGTCAGGCCGGGGCGGTTCTGTCGGAACGCGAAGCGGCGCTGGGCGCGGTCAACGAGGATGTCGCCCGCCTTTCGGCCCGCCACCATTCGGCGCAGCGGCTGGTGGCGGATGCCCGCACCACGGTCGAGAAAAGCGCGGCCGAGGCCACGCGCGCGCGCGCAGCCGGCACCGAGGCGGAGGCCGCCCTCGCCCGGGCCGAGGGCGATCTTATCGCCGCGCGGGAGACCATGGCCGAGGCCACCGAGGCGGTCGAGACCATGGCCGAGCGTCTCGACGCGCTCGAGGCGGAACGCGCCGAGACCCATGGCCGCGAGAGCGAGGCGCGCGGACGCCGCTCCGAAGCCGAGGGCGAGCAAAGCGCGCTGAATGCCGAGGTTTCGGCGCTGGCGCGGCTGGTGGAACGGGAATCCCATGACGGCACGCAGCTTCTCGATCGCCTGCGGGTCGAGCCGGGATACGAACAGGCGCTGGGCGCGGCGCTGTCGGACGATCTGCGCGCACCGGTCGTCGATGGCGGCGAGGCGGGTTCCGGCTGGGTGAGCCTGCCCGATTACGACGAAACCGCCCCCCTGCCCGCCGGCGCGGCGCCGCTGGGCGCGCATGTGACGGCGCCCGCGCTGCTTGCCCGGCGACTGGCCCGCATCGGCCTGGTCGAGCCCGAGACCGCGGCCCGGCTGCAGCCGCTTCTGGCACCGGGACAGCGCCTTGTCAGCCTCGCCGGCGATCTGTGGCGCTGGGACGGGTTGCGCGTCGCGGCGCAGGACGCGCCCAGCGCCGCCGCGCTGCGCCTTCAACAGCAGAACCGGCTGGAACGGCTGCGCCGCGATCTGGAGCGGCACACGGCCGCGGCCGAGGCCGCGCGCGCCGCGCATGAAACGCTTCAGGCAGAGCTGGCACGGCTCTCGCGGGCCGAGCAGGAGGCGCGCGAAGCCCGCCGGGCTGCCGACAGCCGCCTTGCCGACGCCAATCGCAGCGCGGCCCGCGCCGAGGCCGAACGTTCGATCGCGGCCGGCAAGCTGGAAGCGGCGCGACTGGCGCAGGCCCGCCACGACGAGGCCGCCGAGGCCGCGCGCGAGGCGTTGGAAGAAGCCGCCGAGTCGCTGGCCGCGCTGCCCGACCTGGAGGCCGCGCGCGCCGGTATCGAGGACGTCAAGACCACGGTCGAGGCCGCGCGGGTGACGATGATGACCCGGCGATCGGCCCATGACGAACTGCGCCGCGAGGGCGAGGCCCGTGTGCGCCGGCGGCAGGAGATCGCACAGGAAATCTCGGGCTGGCGGCTTCGGCTGGAGACCGCGGAGCGGCGCGTGGCGGAGTTGTCGCAACGCCGGGCCGAGGCCGAGGCCCAGCGCAGCGAGGCCGGCGCCGCCCCCGAGGAGATCGCCGCCAAGCGCGAGGAGCTTTCCGACGCCATCGTCGAGGCCGAGGATCGGCGCAGCCGCGCGGCCGAGACGCTGGCCGCGGCCGAAACCGCGCTGCGCGAGGCCCAGATCGCCGAACGCGACGGTGAACGCGCCGCCGGCGAGGCGCGCGAGGCCCGTGCACGTGCCGAGGCCCGCGCCGAAGCCGCCCGCGAAACCGTCGCCGTCGCGGCCGAGCGCATTTCCGAGGCAACCGAGATGGAGCCGGCCGATCTTCTCGCCAGTCTCGGCACCGCGCCCGAGGCGATGCCCGAGGCCGGCATGCTCGACGACGAGGTCAATCGCCTGCGCCGTCAGCGCGAGGCGCTGGGCGCGGTCAACCTGCGCGCCGAGGAGGATGCCCGTGCCGTTCAGGAAGAGCACGACGCGCTGCTGCGCGAGAAGGAGGATCTCGAGGAGGCGATCAAGAAACTGCGCGGCGGCATCGCCGGGCTCAACCGCGAGGGCCGCGAGCGGCTTCTGGCCGCCTTCGAGCAGGTGAACGGCAATTTCCGCCTGCTGTTCACCCATCTCTTCGGCGGCGGCGAGGC
>JASBUM010000185.1 GCA_030147905.1 Acidimangrovimonas sp. | reverse complement strand
CGAAGCGCGCGCGCCCGACGCGCCCAAGCCGTGAGGGAAAGCAATGCCTGACAATCTGATCATGGCCAGCGCCGCCGAGGCGACGATCGTCGCGCGGGCGCGCGCCTGGGTCGCGGGGGGCGCCGAGGCGGTGGCCGCGCTTGATCCCCGTCCCGAACTGACCCTTTCAGAGGGGCTTGTTCTGGGGCTGCTGCACCAGGGCGTGACGAGCTATTTCGCGATTTTCGGCCATGGCTCGACCGATCTGGGCGAGATCCTGCGGATCTATACCGAAGCCGGCGCGACCGAGGTCTTCAATTGCCGCAACGAGGTTGAGATGGCCCATGCCGCCACCGCCCATGCCTGGGTGCATGGCCGCACTCCGGCGGTGATTACCTCGATCGGGCCGGGCGCCTTGCAGGCGATGGCGGGGTCCTTGGCTGCGGCGTCGAACGGGGTCGGCGTCTATCACATCTACGGCGACGAGACGACTTGGGGCGAAGGCTACAACATGCAGCAGGTGCCCAAGCCTGAGCAGGGATTGTTCGGGCGGATCACCGCGTTGATGGGGCAATCCCATGTCTTGCATACCCCCCAATCCCTGCGCGAATGCCTGCGCCGCGGCACCGCTTGCGTTCACCATCCCTATCGCGCCGGTCCATTTTACATCCTGGCGCCGATCAACACGCAGCCGCAGCGCTTCACGCTCAATCTCGCGACCTTGCCAAGCCGCCTAGGCTTGCCGGCGCTGGCGCCGGCGGCGGCCGAGCCCTATGCCGCCGCGCGCGATTTGCTCGCCCGGCACAAGCGCGTGGCGATCAAGGCCGGCGGCGGCTGCCGCAACCAGGCCGAAGCCCTGCGCCGGCTGGCCGAACATCTGGGCGCGGCCGTGGTGCTTTCGCCCGGCGCTTTGGGCGTTCTGCCCGATGATCATCCGCAGAATATGCATGTCGGCGGATCGAAGGGTTCGATCAGCGGCAATTTCGCCATGGAAGAGGCGGATCTGGCGATTTTCATCGGCAGCCGGGGCGTGTGTCAGGCCGATTGTTCGGGCGTGGGCTGGCCTTCGGCGCGTGCGGTTATCAACATCAATGGCGATTTCGGCGATGTCACCCATTATGCGCATACCGTGGCTTTGCCCGGCGACATCGGTGCGGTGATCGCCGCATTGATCGCATCCACGCCGGAACAGGCCGGCGCGCGCGGCGACTGGCTGGCGCGCTGCGCCGAACAGAAGGCGCGCTGGCATGCGTTTCGCGATGCGCGCACCGCCCAGGCGCCGATGGCCGACACGGTTTGGGGCCGCGCGGTTCTGACCCAACCGGCGGCGATCGCCACCGTTGCCGATTTCGCCCGTGCGGCGGGGGCGGTGAAGTTTTTCGATGCCGGCGATGTGCAGGCCAACGGTTTCCAGGTGGTCGCCGACGACGCGCCGGGCCAGACCGTGACCGAAACCGGCGCCTCCTATATGGGCTTTGCGGTCTCGGCGCTGTTGGGTGCCGCCGGCGTGGCCGATGCGCCCTATGGCGTGGCCTTCACCGGCGACGGCTCTTTCATGATGAACCCCCAAGTGTTGATCGACGCGGTCGAACACCGCGTGCGGGGCATGATCGCGCTGTTCGACAACCGCCTGATGGCGGCGATCACCGGGTTGCAACTGGCCCAATACGGGCGCGAGTTTCGCACCAATGACGCCGTCGCCGTGGATTATGTCGCGATGGCTGGCGCGGTCGCCGGCGTCAAGGCGCTGTTCGGCGGCTATGATCGCGCCGCGCTCGGCGCCGCCTTGGCCGAAGCCCATGCCCATGACGGGCTGAGCCTCGTGCATATTCCGGTTTACGGCGGCAGTGCCGACGAGGCCGGAATGGGCGCTTACGGAAGCTGGAATGTCGGCAATTGGGTCGACGATGTGCAGGGGCGCTATACGCGCCAGACGATCTGAGGAATTTCCATGTATCACGATCTCAATCTCTATATCGGCGGCGATTGGCGCCCGGCTTCGGATGGTGCGGTGCGGGCGGTGACCGATCCCGCGACCGAGGAGCGGCTGGGCACGATCGCGGTCGCGACCGAGGCCGATATCG
>JASBUM010000376.1 GCA_030147905.1 Acidimangrovimonas sp. | reverse complement strand
ACTGCCCGTCGCCTATGTCGTCTGCCTCGGAAACGCCGCGCAGACGGGCCTTGCGGAGCTTGGCCGTGCGCTCGTCGAAGATTGCCGGGTCACTGCCCTGGGTCTTTATGTCGAAGGCGTGGGTGACGCAGGGCAGATCGCGGCACTCGCCGAAGGCGCGAGAGCGGCCGGCAAGGGAATCGTCGCGCTCAAGGGCGGGCGCAGCGTGGTTGGACGCGCCGCGGCGGCCTCGCATACCGCTGCGCTTGCCGGCGACGGCGCGGTCAGCAGCGCCTTCCTGCGGCAGGCCGGTATTGCCGAAGTGACCACGCCGGAGGCCTTGCTCGAGGCGCTCAAGGTACTGCATGTCCACGGCCCGCGCCGGATGCGCCGGTTTTGCGCGCTCGCCTGTTCGGGTGGCGAGGCCGGTCTGGCCGGCGACCTCGCGGAGGCGGCGGGGCTGTCTCTTCCGCCGCCGCAGCACGCGCTTCGTGCGGCACTGGCGGATCTGCTTGGGCCGCGGGTGGCGATTGCGAACCCGCTGGATTACCAGACCTACATATGGGGCGATGAACCGCGTACCGAGGCGGTCTTCGCGACCATGCTGGCAGACCACGATGCGGGGCTTTTCATCATCGACCCGCCCCGGCCCGATCGCTGTGATCCGGCCTCCTACCTGCCGGCCCTGCGTGCGGTGGGCGGGGCGCAGCGGCGCAGCGGCAAGCCGGCCTTCGTTGTCGCCTCGCTTCCGGAAAATCTGCACGAGGACCTGGCCGACCGGCTCATTGCGGAGGGGATCGCTCCGCTTCACGGGCTGTCCACGGCATTGGCTGCACTGGCCAGCCTGGGCGCAGTGGCCGGCCGGCCGGAGGAAGGTTCGGCGGCATCGGGGGCGGTTGAGGGCGCGTGGTGCCCCTGGACCGCCCGGCCACAGCCCGCCGCGAGGCGGATGATCGACGAGGCCGATGCCAAGGGCCGTCTGGCCGATTGCGGGATCATGGTGCCACGCGGGATTGCGCACGACACCCTGAAGGCGTTACGCGATGACCCCGCGCTAGAGCGGCTTCGCCCGCCCCTTGCCTTCAAGGGTTTGGGTTTCGCCCACAAGACCGAGGCCGGTGCGGTGCGATTGGGATTGGCTTCGCTTGCCGGGGCGGCGGAAATCCCCGGCGCGCACGGCTATCTGGTGGAAGAGATGGTTGATGCCGGCATCGCCGAGATGCTGGTCGGCCTGCGCCGCGATCCGGTCTATGGCGCGGCTCTGACGATCGGCTTCGGCGGAACCGGCGCCGAGCTTGTCGCCGACACGGTGACGCTGGTGGCGCCCGCGGATGCGGGGGTGATCAACGAGGCCTTGCGAAGACTGCGGCAATGGCGGTTGCTCGACGGATATCGTGGCCGGCCGCGGGCCGATGTCGGGGCGGTGGTCGCCGCGGCGCTGGCGCTTCAACGGGCCATGGCCGAAGATCCGGCGCTCGACGAGGTGGAGATCAACCCATTGATCGTGCGCGCGCAGGGTGCGGTGGCGGCAGATGCGGTGATATGGGAGGTGGAGGATGACGACCGAACCGGGTGATGGGCCGATCAGGACAAGGCGCGATGGCGCGGTGCTCGAAATCACGCTGGACCGCCCGAAGGCCAATGCGATTGATCTCGCGACGAGCCGGATCATGGGCGAGACCTTCCGCGCCTTTCGCGACGATCCGGCGCTGCGCGTGGCGATCCTTCGGGCCGAGGGCGACAAGTTCTTCTGCCCCGGCTGGGATCTGAAGGCGGCCGCGGCGGGAGACGCGGTGGATGGCGATTACGGCGTCGGCGGTTTCGGCGGGCTTCAGGAACTGCCGCAGATGAACAAGCCGGTGATTTGCGCGGTGAACGGGATCTGCTGCGGCGGCGGGCTGGAACTTGCGCTGTCGTGCGATCTGATCCTCGCGAGCACGACGGCGACCTTCGCCCTGCCCGAGATCCGCTCGGGCACGGTGGCGGATGCCGCCTCGATCAAGCTGCCGAAGCGCATTCCCTATCATGTCGCCATGGATCTGCTGCTGACCGGCCGCTGGTTCGATGCCGAGGAGGCGTTGCGCTGGGGGCTCTTGCGCGAGATCTGCTCGCCGCAGACGTTGCGCGATCGCGCCTGGGATCTGGCGCGAATGCTCGAAGCCGGGCCGCCCCTCGTGCAGGCCGCGATCAAGGAGATCGTGCGCGAGGCCGAGGACATGCGCTTTCAGGATGCGCTCAACCGGATCACCAGGCGGCAGTTTGCCACCGTGGATCGTCTGTGTGACAGCGAGGATCAGCTAGAGGGCGCGCGCGCCTTCGCCGAGAAGCGACCGCCACAGTGGAAGGGGCGCTAGGGAAGGGGCG
>JASBUM010000370.1 GCA_030147905.1 Acidimangrovimonas sp. | reverse complement strand
GCCCCAGCATCGTCCGGTCACGCCCGCCTGACGGACGATCTTCTTCGTCTTGCGGTCGATTTCAAGGATGCGGCAGTTGCGGATGTCGGCGACGGTGATGTTGCCGTTGGGAAGCTGATAGGCATCATCGGGGTAGTTCAGCAGCCCCGGCGCCGAACCCTTTCTGCCCAGCTCGCCGTATTTCCAGATCACCTTCTTGGTGGCGATGTCGATCATCTCGATCACCTGCTGATGCTCGAGATTGGTGATGACGCTGCGCCCGTGGTCGGCGAAGAAGGCGTCATCCGCGCCCGAGATCGGCGGCAGCCCCTTGAACTTGTATTCCCACAGGATCTTCTTTTCCGGACTGACCAGCAGAATGCGGTTGTTTCCGCGATCGGCGATCAGCACGTCGTAACCGCCAAGCGCCGAAGCATCGCTGGGCAGTTTCGACAGCGCCTCGTCCTTGGGGTCGAGCGTCTGGATCGCGGAGGCAGGCAGTGCCGGCGCCACATCGCCGGGCGCAAGGGGAAGCGGCCCGGTTTCGGTATGGCCCGTCTCCGCCGCCGCGGGACCGGACGAGGCGCCGCCAGTGTCGGACGCGCCGTTCGACTCCGTCACCGGGCCGGCATGCGGGCCGGCGGAATCCGCCGCCGACTGGCGCACGATCGGCGGCCGCGCATCGACCGCCGCGGCCGCCAGCACCGAAGAGGCGGCGAGGGCGACCGCGGTTGCAGCCAGGCCCAATGAAATCCTTCTCATCCACATTCTCCCAAAGACTGGCCGGGACGCTATTGCATGGACGACCGTGCCACCAGTGCCGCGACACATCTCTCGCGGCACCGTGATCGCCATCGCGCCCGTAATCACATTGCATCCGCGCTACCTTGCACCCGGCTGACAACGCCGCGCAGAGAACGCGCCGCGGGCCACATCGCCGCGCGATGGCGGGCGGCGGGCGGTTGGCGGGCGGTTGGCGGCGGCGGCAATTACCCGGTGCCGTGGAAATGGTCGTAGATCGTGCGCGCAAGCGCCTCGGAAATTCCCTCGACCGCGGTCAGATCCGCTAGGCCCGCACGGCTGACCGCCTTGGCGGAGCCGAAATGCGCCAGCAGCGCGCGCTTGCGCGCCGCGCCCACGCCGGGCACCTCGTCAAGCGGGGTCGCCCCCATCGCGCGGCTGCGCCGGGCACGGTGGGTGCCTATGGCCCAGCGGTGCGCCTCGTCGCGCAGACGCTGGACGAAATAGAGCACCGGATCGTTGTGGCGCAAGGCAATCGGGCGCCGGCCGGGACGGTGGAATTCCTCCTTGCCCGCGTCGCGGTCGATGCCCTTCGCGACACCCACCAGCGGGATGTCGGCCACGCCACAATCCTTCAGCACCTCGGCCGCGGCCGAAACCTGGCCCGCGCCCCCGTCGATCAGCAGCAGGTCGGGCCAGGTGCCGCCCTGGCGGTCCGGATCTTCGCGGATCAGGCGCTGGAACCGGCGGCCGAGCACCTCCTTCATCATGGCGAAATCGTCGCCCGGCGTGATGCCGTCGCCGCGGATGTTGAACTTGCGGTACTGGCCCTTGATGAAGCCGTCGGCGCCGGCCACGATCATGCCGCCGACCGCATGGCTGCCCTGGATATGGCTGTTGTCATAGACCTCGATGCGCCGCGGCGGCTCGGACAGATCGAACGCCTCGGCGAGGCCGCGCAGCAGGCGCGCCTGGCTCGCGCTCTCGGCCATCTTTCGCGCCAGGCTCTCGCGTGCGTTGCGCAGGGCATTCTCGACGAGTTCAGCCTTCTCGCCGCGCCTGGGCACCGTCAGTGTCACTTTCCGGCCCGCCCTTTCGCTCAACACCGCGGCGGTCAGATCCGCGTCCTCGATCGGATGGCTCAGCAGGATCTGCCGCGGCGGCACCTTGCCGTCGTAGAACTGGGCCATGAAGGCCTCGAGAATCTCGGCCTCCTCGGCACCGGCGCCGGTGCGCGGGTAGAAGTCGCGATTGCCCCAGCTTTGATGCGCGCGAATGAAGAACACCTGGACGCAGGCCTGGCCCCCTTCGAGGTGCAGACCGATGACGTCGGCCTCCTCCACGCCCTGGGGATTGATGCCCTGGACGCTCTGCACCTGGGTCAGCGCCTTGATACGGTCGCGCAGCGCCGCGGCCCGCTCGAATTCGAGCGCCTCGGACGCCTTTTCCATCTCGCGTGCAAGATCGGCCTGGATCTGGGTGCTGCGCCCCTTGAGGAAACGCTCGGCATCGGCGATGAGCGCATCGTATTCGGCCTCGGAGACATAGCCGACACAGGGCGCCGCGCAGCGCTTGATCTGATACAGAAGACAGGGCCGCGTGCGGCTTTCGAACATCGTGTCCGAGCAGTTGCGCAACAGGAACACGCGCTGCAACTGGTTGAGCGTGCGGTTCACCGCGCCGGCCGAGGCGAAGGGCCCGAAATAGCTGCCCTTCTCGCTGCGGCGGCCGCGGTGCTTCTTGATCTGCGGATAGCGGTGGCTGCGCGAAATCAGGATGTGCGGAAAGCTCTTGTCGTCGCGCAGCAACACGTTGTACCGCGGCTTGAGCTGCTTGATGAGGTTCTGCTCGAGCAGCAGCGCCTCGGTCTCGGTCCGCGTGGTCAGGAACATCATAGAGGCGGTTTCCGAGATCATCCGCTGGATCCGCAGCGAATGCCCCGTGGGCCGGGCATAGTTGGAGACCCGCGCGCGCAGGTTGCGCGCCTTGCCCACATAGAGAACCTCGTTCGCCGCGTTGAGCATGCGATAGACGCCCGGCGAGGAATCGAGCAGTCTCAGATAGGCCTGGACCACACCATGCCCGCGGGCCGCGGCGGCCCCCCCTTCGTCCTGTTGCGCCCGGTCAGCCATGGCCAGATCCTGATTCCCGCCGCCCCTGCACTCTTATCGCCCCGCGGGCAAGACAAAACATGTCCACGGATTCTGTGGATAAACCTGATGAAAACTTTCCGCGACGGGGAATTTTACCTTGTTTCATGCACGGTTCGTTGATTTGCCTAAAAAATAGGCTTGCCTTTAAATAGCTGATTTTGATGGATATTATTTTATACCCGGGGCAAGCGACTGAATCCATTGGCAGATTCTTTACAGTTTCGTGACCATCCGCGAGGTGGTGGACAATTCGTCGCGCAGGCCTCGCCTGTTGACGTTTCGCTACTGATCGAGGCCAAGGACATCGGGGGTCTGCCAGTTCAGATGCTGCCCCCCGTCGACGCATAGCAACTGCCCGGTGACCGAGGGCGCATCCAGCAGATAGCCCAGCGCCGCGGTGATGTCATCGGGCCCCGCGCCGCGCCCCAGAAGCGTCGCGGCACGCTGTCGCGCGAAGTGGTCGGCGCTCTGGCGGGTACCCCGGATCGTGGGCCCGGGCCCGATCGCGTTGACGCGCACGTCGGGCGCCAGCGCCTGGGCGGCAGTGCGGGTCAGCGCCCACAATCCCATCTTGGCGATCGTGTAGGACATG
>JASBUM010000357.1 GCA_030147905.1 Acidimangrovimonas sp. | reverse complement strand
CGGTGCGATCGCGCAGACACGGATGCCGAGGCTCGCCAGATCGCGCGCCAGCGGCAGGGTCATGCCGGCGATACCGGCCTTCGACGCCGCATAGGCCGCCTGGCCCTTCTGTCCGTCGAAGGCCGCGACCGAGGCGGTATTTACGATCACGCCGCGCCCGCCCTCGGCGTCGGGTTCGTTCTCCGCCATGATCCCGGCGCCGAGGCGGATGCAGTTGAAGCTGCCAGTCAGGTTGACATCCACCACCCGGCGAAAACTGTCGAGCCGGTGGGGCCCCTGCCGGCCCATGGTGCGCTCGGCGATCGCGATGCCCGCGCAATTGACCAGCACGTTGATCGAGCCCATCGCCTCGCGCGCGGCCGTCAGGCCGGCGGCGACCGACGATTCCGCGGTGACGTCGACCGGCGCGAAACCCGCACCCAGTTCCTCGGCAAGCCTGGTTCCCCGCGTCGCGTCGCGATCGAGGATGGTGACCCGTGCGCCCGCCTGACGCAGGCTGCGCGCCGTTGCCGCGCCCAGTCCAGATGCGCCGCCGGTGACGACGGCGGCGACCCGATCCAACTGCATGATACTGCTCCCTCGACCTTCCCTTCCGGACCGAAACTGGCGCGGAAATGTCAAGCTGTCCAGCATCGCGCCCCCTCTTTTTCGGCAAAAGGCAGCGCGCCGTCGGCGGGGTTTGGCTCATGACACGGCCAAACAAGAATTCGTGTAAATATCCGCTCTTTCGTGATCCTCGCCGAAATCCTAACTGTGCTGGGATCGTGTCGCGCGACGCGGTCAAGGGACCGGGGAAGCGGTTCATAACAGGAGACGACAATGAGACAGCAGCAGTCACGCATCGCCATGGCCACCGCACTTGCGGCCGTTCTTGCAGCTCCGGCCTTCGCCGGTTCGCTCAAGCCGCCGGTGATGGAGCCGAAGGTCACCCCGCCGGCGCCCGCGCCGGTCGTGGTCACGACCACCACCACCGACTGGACCGGCGGTTACGTCGGCGCCGATCTCGGCTACAACCACGCCGGGACCTCGCCCAATGTCGGTAGCGGCAACAGCGCCATGGGCGGTGTCTACGCAGGCTACAATTACGACCTCGGCAATTTCGTCGTCGGCGGCGAGATCGGCGCCAACAAGATGAACACGCCGACCGGCGGCGGCAGCCACCTGACGTCCACGATCACCGCCAAGGTGCGCGCGGGCTACGACATGGGTAGCACGCTGATCTATGGCGCCCTGGGTGCGCAGCATGCCAACGGCTACATCAACGGCCGCGGCATCAAGGGAACGGGCGCGCTCGTCGGTATCGGCCTCGAGCATGCGCTCAACGCCAACTGGTCGGTCGGCGGCGAGGCCGATTTCACCCGGCTCAACAATGCCGACAAGGCCGGCACGCGGCTCAACACGACCAATGTCGTGGCGCGTCTGACCTACCGGTTCTGACCGGCGTCGGGGCATTTTTCACGAATGCCAGCCAAGGGGCGGGTCCTTCGGGGCCCGCCTCTTAACATTGGCGGGCAGGCCGGCCACGCGCCGTCGCGGCGGCCTGCGCCGCCTTCAGCCCGCCAGATCGTCGAGCACGCCGAGGATCGCCATCACGTCGTCCCGCGTGCAGTCGAACTGCCCCACCTGCACCCGGATCACGAAGCGTCCGGCGTGGCGCGTCTGGGTCAGATAGACCCGGCCGTCGTCGTTGATCCGCGCAAGCAGCCTTTCGGTCGCGGCCGCGCCCGCGCGGCTGGCGAAGGTGAACAGCGACAGCGACGGCGGCGTCACGATCTCCAGCTCCGGCCGGCGCCCGATCGCCGCGGCCAGCTCGGCCGACCAGCGGACGTGGTTGCGTATCCGTTCGCGCAACCCCTCCAGACCGTAGGCCCGCAGCGTGAACCACAGCTTCAGTGCCCGGAACCGCCGCCCCAGCGGCAGGGTCCATTCGTTGAAATCGGTGACCCGATCGGCCCCCGGAGTTTCGAGATAGGCCGGGCGCAGGCCCAGCGTGCGGATCTGCGGCTGCGGATCGGACAGGAACTGAACCGCGCAATCGAACTGCGCGCCGAGCCACTTGTGGGGATTGAAGACGATCGAATCGGCGGCCTCGGCGCCGGCCCATAGCGGCCGGAACTCGGGGCAGATCATGGCCGATCCGGCCCATGCGGCATCGACATGGGTATAAAGTCCCTCAGCCCGCGCCGCCGCGATGCAGGGGCCGATGGCATCGAAGGCACCGATCGAGGTCCCCCCCGCGCAGAGCACCACCCCGGCAGGAACCCGCCCCGCGGCGCGGTCCGCCTCGATCGCGCGGCGCAGCGCCTCGGGCTGCATGGCATGGTTCGCATCGGTGGCGACACGGACGAGATTGTCCTGCCCGATCCCCGCCACCCTTGCCGCCTTGTCGATCGAGGAATGAACCTGGTCGCCGGCATAGATGCGCAGCTGCGGCTGACCCGACAGGCCCGCCCGGTTCCCCGCCCAGTCAAGCGCGCGCTCGCGCATGGTCAGGACCGCGGCCAGCGTGGCGGTGGTCGCGCTGTCGTGGATGGTGCCGCGCAGCCCGTCGCCCAGCCCCAGCGCCTGCGCCAGCCACGCCACCATCACCTCCTCGATCTCGGTGGCTGCGGGCGCGGTCTGCCACAGCATCGCCTGCGCGGCGATCGCGTTGGCGAGTTGCTCGGCCAGCATCGAGGCCGGTGCCGCGTTGGCGGGGAAATAGGCGAAGAAGCGCGGGTGCTGCCAATGGGTCATGGCGTCGGGCACCAGCGCTTCGAAATCGGCGAAGATGCTTGCCATCGGCTCGGGCGCCTCCGGGGCGGCGGACGGCAGTCGTTCGGCCACCGCACCGGGGCGGAGCGGCGCGCGAACCGGGCGGTCGCGCAGCCCGGCGTGATAGGCATGGGCCCAGTCGGCGGCCCGCTTCGACCAGTCGCGCAACGCGTCGTGATCCATCGTGTCCTCGATCCTGTCGCCGGGCTGTGCCGGGATGAGGGGCGGCGCAGCCCGGCCGTTTGTAACGCGCCAGCTCGTGGCGCGGGCTGCCGACGGGTCCCGGCCCGGGTGCGGGGGCTGCCGCGCCCGGCCGGGATCTAGCCTGCCGTGCCCTTGTCGCAGGCGGCATGAGCTTCGGCGAAGCGGCGCAGCCGGGTCAATGCCTCTTCCAGTGCCGCATCCTCGACCGTCAGCGCCACCCGCAGATGGCCGGCCGCGGCGTTGCCGAAGCTTTCGCCCGGCATCACGGCGATGCGTTCTGCATCCAGCAGGCGGTTGGCGAATTCATTGCCCGAAAGTCCGGTCGCGCGGATGTCTATCATCACATACATCGCGCCCGAGGGCGGAATGACCCGGATCGCGTTCGAGCCGGACAGAACCCGCAGCGCGATCTCGCGGCGGCGGCGGAAGGGCGCGGCGATCCCGGACTCGAAATCAGCGCCGGCCTCAAGCGCGAAGAGCGCGGCGTCCTGGATGAAGCCGGGCAGGCCATAGGTGGTGTTGGTGGCCAGGGTGGTGACGGCCTCGGCGACCGGTTCTGGCGCGACCAGCCAGCCGAGGCGAAAGCCGGTCATCGCGTGGCTTTTCGAGACCGAGCCGATGACGATGGTGCGTTCGGCCATGCCGGGC
>JASBUM010000349.1 GCA_030147905.1 Acidimangrovimonas sp. | reverse complement strand
AATGTCGATCTGCCCGGCAAGAAGTGCCTCCTCGATCTCGCGGGTAAAGAGGCCCTTGCCGCCGATTTCCTTGAGCGGCCGGTCCTGTACTCTGTCCCCGGTGGTCTTGATGGCGATGATCTCGAAGTCCGTCGCGGGCAGGCCATGCGCGCGCGCAAGCCGGTCTCGCACCTCGTGCGCCTGCGCAAGGGCAAGCGGCGAGCCGCGGGTTCCGATCCGCAACGGGCGGCCGGGGTCGGGCATCGAACCGGATGCGGACGCGGAACCCGGGCGGTTCGCGGCGGTGCTGGTCATCGGCGGTCTGGGCGTCGGCGGTCTGGTCATTCGCGCAGTCTTAGCCGCGCGGCTGCCATGAGACAATCCCGGCGGCACCTTCTGCCGGACGTTGCGCCCAGGGACGGTGATGACGCGAGACGGCGGTGACGCGAGACGGTGAGGCCACTTGGCCGCGCACCGGCCGGCATCGCCGCCGCGGACCGTGGCCGCTCTTGCCGCGATGCGGCCCGCGGCATAAGGATATCGTCCTGTCATCTCGAAGAAGGCCGTACCGGTGACCCTTGCCACGCTTTTGACATTCGCCCTGACGCTGGCCGCGGTCGCGGTCGTTCCGGGGCCGAGCATCGCCGCCCTGGTCAGCCGGACGCTGAGCCGGGGCGCACGCGAGGTGCTTCCCTTTCTTGCCGCGATGTGGCTAGGCGACGTGATCTGGCTGAGCCTGGCGATCTGGGGGCTGGCGGCGCTGGTCCACCTGTTTTCCGATGCGCTGGTGGTAATCCGCTGGCTGGGCGCGGCCTATCTGGCGGTGCTGGCATGGCGGATGTGGCGCGAACCGGTCGCCCCCGGCGCCGAGCAGGCCGCGGCCCTGCCGCAGGGCGGGGGCGGCTGGCGCATGTTCGCCGCCGGGCTGGCGGTGACCATGGGCAATCCCAAGATCATGATGTTCTATCTTGCGCTGCTGCCGGCGGTGATCGACCTGCATCGCATTGGCCCGCTGGCCTGGGCGGAACTGGCCGCGACGATCGTCGTGGTGCTCGCGGTGATCGACCTCGGCTGGGTCATGCTGGCTCTGCGGGCGCGGGCAGCCCTGCGCTCGACCCGCGCGCGGCGGGCGGCCAACCGCATGGGCGCCGGGGTGATGGCGGCGGCGGCGGCGGCTATCGTCCTGCGTTGAACACGCGCTCCGACGGCCGCCGCGGCGGAGCCCTTGCGGCCCCTTCACGCCCGGCACAGGCCAGGCTGCAGAGGTGCAAAAGCGGCCGCGCGGGCCCCGCACCAGACACCCGCGCGGCCTTCGACACCGGCGTGCGAACTTCACCATCCGCCTCAAGCCCGATGCCGATCCGCATCACGCCCGGAAACGGTTAGGGCACGATCCGCGTTCCGTTGGAATCCTGGATCACGCGAACATGCTGCCCAACATAGAGGTTGGGGTCGTTCTGGATGATGGCGATACGCCCGCCGCCCTGCAGCCGCACGGTCCATTCGCGTGCGTAATGCGGTTGCGCGCCATTGGCGAGGTTGCTGCCGGCGATCGCCCCGCCGATCGCACCCGCGCCCGTCGCCAGCGTCTTGCCGTCTCCCTTGCCGATTTGGCTGCCGATGGCGGCCCCGACCAGACCGCCGACGATCGCGCCGCCGACCTGGCTGTCCTTGTTGCCCGGCACGCGGACGGTGCGCACGGCGATGATCGTGCCGCGCTGCACGGTCTGGGCGACCGTCGGCTGGGGCGCCTGCGCCTGCGCCTGATAGGCGGTGGTGGTGTCTGTGCAGCCGGCCAGCGCGGCCAGCGACATCGAAACGATCACGATTGGAAGCTTCATCAAATTCCCTCCTGGTGGTGTAACTTGCGCCTTTCGCGGCTTGTCGATCCGCTGCCGCGACGCGGAACCTTGAAATCCATAGATGGCGCG
>JASBUM010000344.1 GCA_030147905.1 Acidimangrovimonas sp. | reverse complement strand
GTCATCAAGACCGCCGACTGGATCATCGACATCGGCCCGGAGGGCGGCGATGGCGGCGGGCGGATCGTGGCCGCCGGTACGCCCGAAACGGTGGCGGGCATCGCCGAAAGCCATACCGGAAGATTCCTCGCCCCGATCCTGTCCTCGGCCCGCGGTCTGGCCGCCCAATAGCGCTCCGCCGGGCACCGGCACCCGACCAGCCCGGCCCGCGCTACAGGTCGGTCGGGCGCGGCCACACCGAACGCGGCCCACGCGCTTTCCCGGCCCGCGCGCCATCTTTCGTTGTCAAATATCCCCGCCGGAGGCATCCGCCATTTGCCACGGCATGCAGTGGTTCGGTCAGGATCGACCCGTGCCTCAAAGGCCGAGCGCGGCCAGACGTCGTTCCTGCCGCTCGATCAGGAAGGTCACCTCGGCGATCGCCTCACGCCCGAGAGCCGCCCCGGGCGCACGCAGCGCGGGATGGGCGATCGCGCCCCGCCGGGCCAGGATATGCTTGCGGACCGCAAGGCCGCGGCCGGGCTGGGCCTCGTAGCGGACCAGCGGCAGATAAGCGTCGAAGATATCCTGGGCGCGGCCGCGGTCGCCGGCGCGATGGGCTGCCACGACACCCGACATCATCTCGGGGAAGGCAAAGCCGGTCATCGCCCCATCGGCGCCGCGGGCCATCTCCTCGGGCAGGAACTGCCCGCCGTTGCCGCACAGGATCGACACCCGCCGGGCGCCCCCTTCGGAGGCCGCGCGCAACGCGGTGATCTTTTCCAGCCCCGGCCAGTCTTCATGCTTGAGCATGACGCAGGTCGGGATCTCGGCAAAGATCCGAAGCAGGACCGTGACAGGGATCCGCACACCCGTGACCAGCGGAAAATCCTGCAATACGAAGGGTATGGGGCCAAGCCTTTGCGCGACTTGTGAATAATAGTCGAAGATCTCGTCATCGCTGCGCAGATGGCCCGGAGGGGCGACCATCACGCCTGCCGCGCCGGCCTCGGCGGCCGCTTCGGCCAGTGCGCCCAGCGAGGCAAGACCGGGCGCCGAGACGCCGGCGACCACCGGAAAGCCCCTGCCCACGCCAGCCACCACCCGTTTCACCACCGCGAGGCTTTCGGCCATCGTCAGCTTCGGCGCCTCGCCCATGACGCCCAGCACCGTCAGCCCGCTGGCGCCGCGGTCGAGGTAGAACTGCGTCATCCGCTCAACGCTGTCGAGGTCGAGCGCCCCGTCGGGCATGAAGGGCGTGACGGCGATGGTGAAGACGCCGGCGGCGGTTTCGTCAAGCATGTGAACCCTCCGGGTATGGGGCTGATGGTTGCTGTCGCATGCGTGGACTCGCGCGGATGCGAGCGGCAGCACGCGGATCGGGCCGATCATGCGCGCGTGCGGTGCGGGCCGCAAGGGGGCGAGAAGGGGCCGCGGGGGGCGGATGTTCGACGGGCGCACGGGCATTGCGAATACGGGCATTGCGAATAGGGTTCGCGCGCAGGGGGGCGCAAGCAAGCGGCCTAGGCGAGCGCCGCGCGGGGACACGGGGGGGCGCGGCCGCCCCGTCGGGGCGCGCGCCCGACGCCGCGGAGCCGGTGCCGATGCCCGCGTGGGGCAGTCCGAAGGTCGGACAGCGACGCCCCGCGACGGCCTAAATGGATGCCCCGCATGATTGCGCATGATTGCTGTTGCAGCCCCCGCGGCTGTTTTTCCGTGCCGGGTTTCTCGGCCGCCCCCCGGTGACCGGTCCACGATGCGCGACCGGCGCCGGCACCGCGGGCGGGCTCGACAGGCGGGGCGCGCAAGCTCGCCCTGCGGAAGGCGGGCGGGATTTTTGCCGGATAGGTCCCGCGCGGGCCGCTGGCCGTCGCCGGAACGGGCCAAGACGCCCGCCTCGGGGGGGCGCCGGGCTTCGGCGTTGCGCATAGGCCACGGCTCCGGGCTTTCGGAAGTGGCGGCGCGACAAACGCGACAAAGCGTCCGGCGGAGGAAGGTTGAACCTTGTGCCGCAGGGGGGTGGTTCCTATGTGGCAAGGCACGGGGGTTTCCGGCGGCCGCGGCCCGATCGCCGAGAATGAGGCTTTTGTGAAGACGACAATCGCACAATTCCGATGGGCCTTCGCGGTCACCTTCGCCGGGCTGGTCCTGTCGTTCTGTCTGGGCTATGCCGAGGGCGACGGGCTGACCAGCGGCCTGGCGTTCCTGATGATCGGCATAGCGTTGGCGGCGCTCGAAATCTCGCTCTCCTTCGACAATGCCATCGTCAACGCCTCGACCCTGCGGGAGATGGATCCGGTCTGGCAGCGGCGGTTCCTGACCTGGGGGATCCTGATCGCGGTCTTCGGCATGCGGATCATCTTCCCGCTTCTGGTGGTGACCATCGCCGCCCAGGTCGATCCGGTGACGGCCCTGCGGATGGCGATCCTGCATCCCGACCAGTATTCGCGCCTGATGGAGGGTGCGCATCTGTCGATCGCGGCCTTTGGCGGCACCTTCCTGATGATGGTGGCGCTGGGCTATTTCATCGACGAGCGGAAGGAAGTGCACTGGTTCGACCGGATCGAGGGCAAGCTGCAGGCCTGCGCATCGCTGCGCGGGCTCGAAATCGCCTTCGTGCTGATCGTCATCCTTGGTTTCGCCGCGATGCTGCCCAGCCACGAGGCCGATCACTTCGTTCTGGCCGCGATTGCCGGGCTGATCACGTTCTCGGCGGTGAAGACGCTGGGGCGGCTGCTCGACCATGGTGCCACGCTCAAGGGGCTGGCCAAGGGCGGGCTGGGCGCCTTCCTCTATCTCGAGGTGCTGGATGCCAGCTTTTCCTTCGACGGGGTGGTCGGCGCCTTCGCCATGACCGAGAACCTGCTGCTGATCGCGATCGGGCTGGGGATCGGGGCGATGTATGTCCGTACCATGACGATGATGCTGGTCGAGCGCAGCACGCTGGCGCAGTTCCGCTACCTCGAACATGGGGCCTTCTATTCGATCCTTGCGCTGGCGATCATCATGTTCGTCCAGACCCAGATCGAGATTTCCGAGATGATCACGGGCACGCTCGGTGTGTCGATGATCGGCCTCGCGCTATGGGCCTCGATCCGGTACAACCGGCGCCGCGA
>JASBUM010000343.1 GCA_030147905.1 Acidimangrovimonas sp. | reverse complement strand
GGCGGGAGATCGGGAAGGACCGACCGCGCGCCGCGCTCCACGGCGGCGATGCGATGGGGACTGGGTGGTGCGCCGACGCCGCCCAGCTCGACCGTGCCGGCCGCACGCAGGCGCCCCGTCATCGGACAGAGATAGAACCCCAGCCGGGCCGGACAGGCAGGGCGCGCGATCGGCACCTGTTCCATGTCGAACTCGACATGATAGCCGCGCTCGGTCTCCAGGGGGATGCGGTCCCCCGCCTGCAGCGCAAGCGGCCGGGAATGGGCCCCGGCGGCGATGACCGCGCGCCGCGCCTGGATCTCGCCCATGCGGCGGACGGTCTCGTCCGGGCGCCGCCCGCCCGCGGGCGCGGAAGCCAGCGCCAGGCGCAGATGGCTCGGCTCGCGCGTGATCGTGTCCACTGCGGCGCGGACCGGTTGCACGCCGGCTGCGGCGCAGGCTGCGGCAAGGCGCTCCATCACCAACCCGGGGTCGGCGAGCGACAGGGCCTCGGGGAAGAAGACGGCCCCCCCGCGCCCGGCCTGCGCCAGCGCCGGCTCCAGCGTTGCCAGGGCCGCGGGGGACAGGCGCTCGGCCCGCACGCCCAACGCCGCGCGGGCCTCAACGTCGCTCGACGCCGCTGCGAATTGCCCCGCGTCGTCATAGAGATAGAGACAGCCGGCCGCACGGATCAGATCCCGGGCGCTGATCTCAACCGTCAGGTCATGCCAGCGCGGGCCGGCATCGGCCAGCAGCGCGGCTATGGCCACCCCGTTGCGCCGCGCGGCGGCCGGCAGGGACTGGCGCGCGAAACGCAAAAGCCAGGGCACAAGCGACGGCAGCGCCCGCCGGCGCACCGAGAGCGGCGAGTCGTGGTCGAACAGGAGGGAGGGCAGGGCGCGCAGGACCTGCGGGGTGCCCACCGGCTCGACGGCGTAATCCGCGATCGTCCCGGCGTTGCCGTAGGACGCCCCCGAGCCGGGCGGCGCGGGGTCGATCAGGGCCACCTCGCGCCCGCTGCGTGCGAGGCGCAACGCGGTCGTCAGGCCGATCACGCCGGCGCCGATCACCGCGATCTCGCAATTGTTGCTCAGCGGCATTGGTCTTCGATCCATCTCTGGCCCGGTGCGGGCGCGGCCGATCCGGCCGCGCGCCGCACAGGATGGGTTGTCTGCGGCACGGCCGGCATCCGCGGAAGACGCGGACGGCGGCGGGCCGCGGGTCTGCCGCCTAGAGGCAGGCCTCGAACAACGCGCGGGTATTGGCGCGCGTCATCTCGACCGGATTGCCGCCGCAAGACGGGTCCTCGAGCGCCATTTCCGTCAACTCGTCGAGCCGCGCCGCCTCGACCCCCATCGCACCCAAACTCTCGGGGATCGACAGTTCGGCGCGCAGCGACAGGACGCGGGCACGGAAGCCGTCGAAACCGCCCGCGATGCCGAGATAGGCCGCCGCGCTCGCCAGCCGGCTTGCGATCGCCGGGCGGTTGAAATCGAGCACCATCGGCATCACCACCGCATTGGTAGTGCCATGATGGGTGCCATAGACCGCGCCCACCGGATGCGACAGCGAATGGATTGCGCCAAGCCCTTTCTGAAATGCGACCGCGCCCATGGCGGCGGCGGCCATCATCTGGGACCGCGCCTCGATATCGCCGGGCGTGGCATAGGCGCGCGGCAGATTCTCGAACACCAGCCGCATCCCTTCCAGCGCGATCCCCTGGCTCATCGGATGGAAATGCGGGCTGCAAAAGGCCTCGAGACAATGGGCAAGCGCATCCATCCCGGTGCCGGCGGTGATGAAGGCGGGCATGCCCACGGTCAGTTCCGGGTCGCAGATGGTGACCGCGGGCATCAGCTTGGGGTGGAAGATGATCTTCTTGCGATGGGTCTCGGAATTGGTCAGCACGCCCGCCCGGCCGACTTCGGATCCGGTGCCGGCGGTGGTCGGCACCGCGACGATGGGGGCGATGCGGCCGGCGTCGGCGCGGGTCCACCAATCGCCGACATCCTCGAGATCCCAGACCGACAGCGCCGCATCCTGCCCGGCCATCAGCGCGATCATCTTGCCAAGATCGAGCGCGGAGCCGCCGCCGAAGCAGATCACCCCGTCATGGCCGCCGGCGCGGTAGGCCTCGATGCCGGCCTCCATGTTGGTCTCGGTCGGGTTGGGGTCGACCTCGTGGAAGATCGCGCGGCCAAGACCGCCGCTCTCCAGAACGTCAAGCGCGCCCTGGGTGATCGGCAGGGCCGCGAGCGCCCGGTCGGTGACCAGAAGCGGGCGGCGGATGCCGGCGGCGCGGCAATGTTCGGCCAGCTCCGAGACGCGCCCCGCGCCGAATTTCACCGCCGTCGGGTAGGACCAGTTCGCCGTCAGGTTCATTTCGTGCCCTTCTTCAGATGATAGGATTTCGGCCGCGTCACAGCGTGATAGCCCAGAACCGAAAGCCCGGTGCCGCGGCCGGTATCCTTGCAGCCGGTCCAGCACAAGGCCGGATCGAGATAATCGCAGCGGTTCATGAACACAGTGCCGGTGGCGATCCGCGCGCCCAGCGCCGCCGCGCGGCCAGCGTCGCGGGTCCACAGCGAGGCGGTAAGCCCGTAGGGGCTGTCGTTCATGGCGGCCACCGCCTCGTCGTCGCTTGCCACCTTCATGATCCCGACCACCGGGCCGAAGCTTTCCTCGCGCATCACCCGCATCTCGTGGTTGACATCGACGAGGATCTGGGGCGCGAGATAGGCGCCGCCGTCGTCCTTGGGAAACAGCGCGGGATCGATCAGCGCGGTCGCCCCCTCGTTCAGCGCCTCGGCAATCTGATCACGCACCAGCTCGGCGAAGCGGCGATGGGCCATCGGACCGAGCGTCGTGTCGGTATCGAAGGGACTGCCCAGCTTCTGGGCCTTGACCCAGGCAACCGCCTTTTCCACGAAAGCGTCATAGAGGCTTTCGTGAACGTAGATCCGTTCAATCCCGCAGCAGCACTGGCCGGCGTTGAACATCGCCCCGTCCATCAGCCCGTCAACCGCCGCCTCGAGGTCGGCGTCGTCCATGACATAGCCCGGATCCTTGCCGCCCAGTTCCAGCCCAAGGGGCGTGAAGGTGCCCGCCGCGGCCCGTTCGATCGTCCGGCCGGCCTCGACCGAGCCGGTGAAATTGACGAAATCGAAGCTGCGGGCGGCGATCAGTGCCTCGGTCACCGCGTGATCGAGATAGAGGTTCTGGAACACCGCCTCGGGCACGCCGCCGGCATGGAAGGCCTCGGCCAGACGTTCGCCCACCAGAAGTGTCTGGCTGGCATGTTTGAGAAGGACGGAATTCCCGGCGATCAGTGCCGGTACCAGCGTGTTGATCGCCGTCATGTAGGGGTAGTTCCACGGCGCGATGACCAGCACGACGCCCATCGGCTCGCGCGCGATGCGCCGCTCGAAGGCATCGCTCTGCTCGATCACGGCGGGGGTCAGCGCCCCTTCCGCGATCGAGGCCATGTAGCTTGCCCGTTCCTCGACGCCGCGGAACTCGCCGCCATAGCGCACCGGCCGCCCCATCTGCCAGGCGAGTTCCTCGACCACCCGGTCGTGCATCTCGCCAAGCGCGCGGATGCCGGCCATCACGGTGTCGCGGCGATCGGCGAGGGGGCGCGCGGCCCATTCGGCCTGGGCGGCGCGGGCGCGGGTGACGGCATCCTCGGCCTCCACGCGGTTGAGAACCGGCCGGGCGGCGTAGATCGTCCCGTCGACGGGCGAGACACATTGGATCATCTTGCTCATGGCTTCCTCACTGACCTTTCTCGGGCGTGGCTGGGGCGCGGAACGGCCGCGGCAGGTGGCAGGGGGCAGGGGCCGAAGCGCCCATGTCAGGCCCGTTCGAGGCCACGCTGCACTTCCCAATCCGTTACCACGCGATTCTGTTCCTCGATCTCCCAACGCGCGGCGCGCGCATAATGATCCACCACCGCGTCGCCCATGGCCCGGCGCAGCATCGCCGAACTCTCCAGCGCATCGGCCGCAGCGCCGAGTGTGCGGGGAACCTCGCGCACCGCGCCGGCGTGATAGGCGTCACCGCGGGCCTCGTCCTCGAGCGTCATCGCACCCTCGATCCCGGCCAGTCCCGCCGCCAGCAGCCCGGCCATCGCCATATAGGGATTGAGGTCGGCCCCGCCGATCCGGCATTCGACCCGCACCGCCTTGCTGTCCTCGCCGCAGATGCGGAAGCCCGCGGTGCGGTTGTCACGGCTCCAGACCGCCTTGGTGGGCGCGAACATGCCGACGACGAAACGTTTGTAGCTGTTGACATAGGGGGCGAGGAAGGCGGTGATCTCTGCCGCATGGGCCAGCTGACCGGCCAGATAGCGGCGCATCATGGTGGACATGCCGTGCGGGCTGTCGGCGTCGAAGAAGGCCGGCGTCTCGCCCGCCCACAGCGACTGATGGATATGGGACGACGACCCGGCCCGGCGATGGTCGTACTTGGCCATGAAGGTGACCGATCGGCCCTGGGCAAGCGCGATCTCCTTCGCCGCGTTCTTCACCAGGACATGGTTGTCCGCCGTGGTCAGCGCATGGCCGTAGCGCACGTTGATCTCTTCCTGCCCGGTCTCCGCCTCTCCCTTGGAACATTCGACCGGTACGCCCGCGCCATAGAGCCCGTTGCGCAGCGCACGCATCACCGGCTCGTCCTTGGTGGTGCCGAAAATCGCATAGTCGATGTTGTAGGCGCCGGTGGTCTTCGGGTCGCGATAGCGGCCGTCGCGCAGCTGGGCATAGCTTTGCTCGAAGAGGAAGAATTCAAGCTCGGTCGCCATCATCGGCGAAAGGCCCATCGCCTCGGCCCGCGCGATCTGGGCCTTGAGAACGGCGCGCGGGGCATGGGGCACGGGTTCGTGGCTGTGGTGGTCGAGCAGGTCGCAAAGCACCAGCGCCGTTCCCTCGAGCCAGGGGATCTCGCGCAGCGTCGCAAGATCGGGACGCATGACGTAATCGCCGTAACCCGCCGCCCACGAGGTGGAGCGATAGCCGGGCACGGTGAACATTTCCATGTCGGTGGCCAGCAGGTAGTTGCAGCAATGGGTCTCTTCCCAGGCGCTGTCGATGAAGTTGCGCGCATGGAACCGCTTGCCCATCAGGCGGCCCTGCATATCGGGAATGCAGGCGATCACGGTGTCGATGCGTCCGGCCTCGACCGCCTGTGCGAGTGTCTCGAGCGTCAGTTGTCCCGGCATGTCGTTGCTTCCTTCCCTGTCGATTCCCCGTCGGTTTCCGGCGGCGATGGCGGTCGGGGCCCGCCTGCCGCTGCATTGCTTGGCGCTTGCGCGGCAATCCGGATGCCGCGGCGAATCCGCGCTGTTCAGCCGCCCCGGTCGGCGGCCGCCCCGGCGTAGCCCGCCCCAGCCCGTTCCATGCGCTCCAGAGCATGCGCCAGCAGCGACGCGGTGGCCAGCCCGATGCGGCGCTGGGCTGCGGCGTCGCCGATCAGGTCGTTGCGGAATTCGAGCATAACATTCGCCAGCCCGAGCGGAAGCGCCTGGCGGCGCAGCAGATGGGTGACGTCATCGGCTGCGGAATAGGGCGCGTTCATGGCGCATCGCAGCCCCAGCCCGCCACGCGCGGCCGGGCGGTCGGCCAGCGCGAGGAAGCTTTCCGCAAGCCGCGCGTCGGCGTCGTGGATGACGCCGCATTCGACCGCGCGCGGCGTGCCGAACCAGACCGGGGTGAAGCTGTGGATGGTCACCACCACCGGCCGCGGCCCGGTCATCAACCGTGTCGCGATCAGTGCCGAAAGCCGGGCGTGGAAAGGCAGATAGACCGTCTCCATCCGTGCCAGCCGCTGGGCCAGCGTCAGCCCGGTGTTTCCCGGGATGTCGTGGATTTCGGACCGGGTCGCGATGGCGCCGGGTGAATCGGGCGCGCGGTTGAGGTCATAGACCAGCCGCGACAGCGGCGCATGGACCAGGGGCGCGTCCAGTTCGGCGGCCAATGTCCGCGCCAGCCCCAGCGCGCCGGGATCCCACGCGATATGCGCCGCGACCTGTTGCGGCGTCAGGCCCAGCCCGGCGAGATGTTCGGGGATGACATTGCTTGCGTGTTCGCAGACGATGACGAAGGGGCTGCTGCCCCCGGCCCGTTCGATGATGGCGGGATGGCGCCTGTCGGGGCTTGCCGCCACGTTCCCGGTTTCGGGTCGGTCCCGCATTCGTCTTGCATCCGGTGGTGGAAATTGCGCAAAGATTCGCCCGAGGGAGCCAGCTTTGTCAATATCGTTCCCGACACATTTGGATTGTTTGTTTTGTTTCAGTTCGGGGTGGGCCATGCGATGGCGCGCCCGGCGGTCAGTCAAGGAGGACAGCCATGGCCGAGGAGACGATCGAGACCCGGCTGCGTGAGGGCTTTACCGACCTGACGCGCGCGGAACGCAAGCTGGCCAGCCATCTGCTCGACAATTACCCGGTGGCCGCCCTGGGTTCGATCACCGCATTGGCGCACGGGGCCGAGGTCTCCACCCCCACGGTGGTCCGGCTGGTCCAGAAGCTCGGCTTTCGCGGCTACACCGATTTCCAGGCCAATCTGCGCGCGGAGGTCGAGGAAATGCTTGTCTCCCCGATCGCCAAGCACGACCGCTGGACCGGCGGCGCGCCCGACACTCATATCCTCAACCGTTTCGGCGATGCGGTGATGTCCAATCTTCAGGCCACGCTGGGCCGCATCGACCATGCCGAATTCGATGCGGCCTGCGAGCTGATGGCCGACCGCGATCGCCGCATCATGGCGCTGGGCGGTCGCATCACCCATGCCTTGGCGGATTATTTCGTCACCCACATGGGTGTGATCCGCCCCGGCGTGCGCCTGATGGCGGAGCTGTCGTCGAGCTGGCCGGCGGCGCTTCTGGATCTCGGGCCGGGCGACATCATGCTGGTCTTCGACATCCGTCGATACGAGAATGCCGTCCTCCATCCGGTGGAGATCGCGGTGGAGCAGGGCGCCGAGGTGCTCCTTGTGACCGATCAATGGGTCTCGCCGGCGGCGCGCTTCGCGCGGCACCGCTTCTCCTGCCATGTCGAGGCCCCCTCGGCATGGGATTCGACGGTGTCGATCCTGGTTCTGGTCGAGGCGATGCTGGCCGGTGTGCAGG
>JASBUM010000340.1 GCA_030147905.1 Acidimangrovimonas sp. | reverse complement strand
GGGACGGTCTTTCTCGACGAGGTCGCCGATCTGTCGCCGGCGGCGCAGATGGCGCTCCTGCGGGTGCTGGAGGATCATTCCGTGCGCCCCATCGGCAGCGAGCGCGAAGTGCCCCTGGATCTGCGTTTCGTCTTCGCCACCTCGCGCGATCTGGCCACCGAGGTCGCCGCCGGACGTTTTCGCGAAGACCTGTATTTCCGCGTCAACGTCCTTGAAATCGCCATGCCACCGCTGCGCGCGCGGCCCAACGACACGCTGGAGCTGGCCGAGCTGTTCTTGCGCGAGGTGGCGGGGCAGCTCGGCCTGCCGCGGCTGGAGATGGACGCGCCGGCGCGTTCGGCGATCCTGCGCCATCGCTGGCCGGGCAACATCCGCGAGCTGCTCAATTTCGTCGAACGCTCGCTCATATTCGGGCGCTTCCCGATCGAGACCCTGACCCCGCCCCCCCAGCGCGCGGAGATCGAGCCGCTGGAAACCGTGGAGCGGCGCCAGATCCTGATGGCGCTCGAGGCCACGGGCGGCAACCGCACCGAGGCGGCGCGCAGGCTGGGGATCTCACGCAAGACGATCGACCGCAAATGCAGCGCCTGGGGGATCTGAGATGATCCGCTGGCGGCGCCGGGCACGCGCGGGATCGGTGCGCGTCCGCCTTCTGGTGATCGCGCTTCTGCCGATGCTGGTGCTGCTGCCGCTTCTGCTGGGCATCACCACGTTTCGCTGGGCGGGCAAGGTCGACGAACTGCTGATCACCAAGGTCAACGGCGACCTGACCATCGCCCATCAGTACATGGCGCAGCTTCTGGCCAATTCGGGCGAACGGATCGGCGCGCTGGGCCGCTCGGTGACCTTTGCGCGGGCGATGGCCGATCCGGGCGGGGCCGGGACATTCCTGGAACGCGAACGCCGCGCGCTGGGGCTGGACTTTCTCTATGTCGCGCTGCCCGGCGGCGGGGTCATCGCCTCCTCCACGCCGGTGGCGCCGCATGTGCCCGGCCAGTGGCCGGTGATCCGCGCGGCACTGGCAGGCCATCGCGAAAGCGCGGTCGACATCTTCCCGCCCGACGTGCTGCGCGCCCTGTCGCCCGCGCTGGCGGCGCGCGCGCGCATCCCGCTGGTGCCCACGCGCGCGGCCGTGCCGACGGGCATGAAGGTCGAACGCGACGGCATGGTGATCCATTCGGCCGCGCCGGTCACCCTGCCCGACGGCCAGCACGCGGCCCTGGTCGGCGGCATCCTTCTCAACCGCAATCTCGATTTCATCGACACGATCAACTCGCTGGTCTACCGCGACCGCAGCCTGCCCGCCGGCAGCAAGGGCACCGCCACGCTTTTCCTCGACGACGTGCGGATCTCGACCAACGTGCTGCTGTTCGAGAACGTCCGGGCGCTGGGCACCCGCGTCTCGGCGGCGGTGCGCGCGCGGGTATTGGGCCAGGGCAAGGTCTGGCTCAACCGTGCCTTCGTCGTCAACGACTGGTACATCTCGGCGTACGAACCGATCCTCGACAGTCGCGGAACCCGCGTGGGCATGCTCTACGTCGGTTTCCTCGAGGCCCCCTTCCGTCAGGCCAAATCGGCCTCGATCGCGCTGATGGTGCTGACGTTCCTGGCGATCACCGCGATATCGGTGCCGATCTTCCTGCGCTGGGCCGGACGCATCTTCCTGCCGCTGGAGAGGATGGTCGAGATCATCGGCCGGGTCGAGGCGGGCGATCTCGGCGCGCGGATCGGCCGGGTCCGCCGCGACGACGAGATCGGGCGGGTGGCGCAGCATCTGGACGATCTGCTCGACCAGGTCCAGGAACGCGACCGGCGGCTGCGCGACTGGGCGGCCGAGCTCAACGACAAGGTGGAGGAGCGCACCCGCGACCTGAGCGAGGCCAACCGCAGGCTCGAACGCGCGACCGAACAGCTGGTGATGTCGGAAAAGCTTGCCGCCGTGGGCGAGATCACCGCCTCGGTCGCGCATGAGATCAACAATCCGATCGCGGTGATCCAGGGCAACCTGGATGTCGCGCGTGAGACGCTGGGGCCTGCGGCGCAACCGGTGAAGACCGAATTCGCGCTGATCGACGATCAGGTCTACCGGATTTCCTCGATCGTGTCGAAGCTGTTGCAATTCGCCCGCCCCGGCGAATATTCGGGATCGGCAAACCGGCTTCGTCCCGCCGATGTGGTCGACGACTGCCTGGTGCTGACCCGCCACCGCCTGCGCAAGTCCGCGGTCACGGTCGAGCGCAAGGATCGGGGCGAGACCCCGGTGATGATCGAGCGCACCGAACTGCAGCAGGTGGTGATCAACCTTATCGTCAACGCGCTCCACGCCATGCCCTACTGCGGGGTGTTGCGCATCACCACCGCCGATCAGCGGCGCGACGGCCGGCCGGGCGTCGCGGTGACCGTTTCCGACACCGGCACCGGCATCGCCCCCGACACACTGCGGCGGATCTTCGATCCGTTCTTCACCACCAAGCGCGCCGAGGGCACCGGGCTGGGCCTGTCGATCAGCCGCATGCTGATGGATCGGGCGGGCGGAACGATCACGGTCGAAAGCCGGGTGGGCGAAGGCAGCCGCTTTACCCTGTGGCTGCCGGCGGCCGGTTGAAAAATCCCGAAACGGACAAAATGTCCCGCTTTTCGGGCATCCGGGCGACACCTGCGGACAGGATGTCGCGACCCGGGGCCTTTCACCTGGCGATATCGGACAGGATGGCCGTATAACCACTTGATATAATGATAAAAATTGTTTGACGAAAGGGGAGCCTGTGCACATTGTCGCGAGCATGCGGCGGTATGCCGCCACGGCGTAGTCCCATAGCGGGGGGGGCCACGGGAAGGCCTCGACGCCACGGGGAGGTGAAGGCAGGAATCCAGCGGCTGCGCCGGACCTCTCGGTCCGGGGCGGCCCTGCGGCCCGGCTGCGATCCGCCCCGGCAAGAGAGCAACCGGAGGGGAGACAATGACAGCAGCTTCCGTATCGTTCATGGACCGTTCCGGCACCATTGCCGGTACCGGTTACAACCGATGGTATGTCGTTCCATCGGCACTTTGCATCCATCTCAGCATAGGCATGGCCTATGGCTTCTCGGTGTTCTGGCTGCCGATGAGCCAGCTCATCGCCAACCCGGCCGCCAGCTGCGGCACCCAGAGCTTCCTGCAGGCGCTGACCACGACCAGCTGCAACTGGAGCGTGCCGGCCGAGACCCATGTCTTCGAGACCTTCATCGCCATTCTCGGCATCGCCGCCGCGATCTGGGGCGGCTGGCTGGAACATGCCGGGCCGCGCAAGGCGGGCTTCATCGCCGCATTGTGCTGGGGCGGCGGCATGGAGCTGGGCGGCATCGGCGTGATGACCCACCAGCTGTGGCTGTTCTACCTCGGCACCGGGGTGCTCGGCGGCATTGGTCAGGGGCTTGGCTATATCACGCCGGTCTCGACATTGATCAAGTGGTTCCCGGACCGCCGGGGCATGGCCACGGGCTTCGCCATCATGGGCTATGGCGGCGGCGCGATGATCGGTGCGCCGGCCGCGGTTTGGCTGATGCGCTATTTCTCCAATGGCGGGGTGCAGGGCGTGTGGCAGGCGATGGTGATCCTGGGGATCGTCTATTTCATCGTCATGTCGATCGGCGCGTTCAGCTTCCGCGTGCCGCCGACCGGCTGGCGCCCCGAGGGCTGGACGCCGAAGGAAGACCCCAAGAAGGCGTCGATGATCACCACCCGTCACGTCCATCTCAAGACCGTGATCAAGACCCCGCAGTTCTGGCTGATCTGGCTGGTGCTGTGTCTCAACGTCACCGCCGGCATCGGTGTGATCTCGATGGCCAGCCCGATGCTGCAGGACGTGTTCGGCGCCCATCTTCTGGGCAATGGCGGCGCAGGCATGTCGCCGGCGGCGCAGAAGGCCGCGATCGTCGCGGCGGCGGCGGGTCTGGTCGGGCTGATCAGCCTGTTCAACAGTCTCGGCCGGCTGTTCTGGGCCTCGCTG
>JASBUM010000333.1 GCA_030147905.1 Acidimangrovimonas sp. | reverse complement strand
AGGCAGGAAGGGCCGTCATGTCGGACGAGGTGAAGGACCGGGTGATCAGGATCATCGCCGAACAGGCGGTGCTGGAGGTAGCCGACGTCAAGCCCGAGGCGACGCTGGAAGAACTGGGGATCGACAGTCTCGGACTGGTGGAGTCGATCTTCGCCATCGAGGAGGCGTTCGACATCTCGGTTCCCTTCAACGCCAACGCCCCCGAGCAGAGCGACTTCGACATCTCCACCGTGGCGTCCATCGTGGGCGCGGTCGAGACGTTGGTGGCCGAGCAACGCGGATGAATCGCGTCGTCATTACCGGGGCCGGCACGGTCAATGCGCTGGCACAGGACGTGGCGGGGACCTTCGCGGCCTTCCGCGAGGGCCGCTGCGGCATCGGTGAGCTGGACATCCGCGATGTCGAGCGGCTGTCGATCCGCATCGGGGGGCAGGTCAAGAACTGGGAGCCCGAGGTTCACTTCAACCGCCAGCAGATCGTCCTGTATGATCGCTTCACGCAGTTCACCCTGATCGCGGCGCATCAGGCGATCGCGCAATCGGGGCTGAATTTCGAGGGCCGACTGGGCTTCGAGGCGGGCGTCGTCCTCGGCACCGCGGGCGGCGGGGTCAACACCTGGGACGAGAATTACCGTGCCGTCTACGAAGAGGGCAAGAACCGCGTCCACCCCTTCGTCGTGCCGAAGCTGATGAACAACGCCGCCGCCAGCCATGTGTCGATGGAATTCGACCTGCGGGGGCCGAGCTTCACCGTCGCCACCGCCTGTGCAAGTTCCAACCACGCGATGGGGCAGGCGTTTCAACTGATCCGTTCGGGCGCGACCAAGGTGATGGTCACGGGCGGGTCGGAATCGCTGCTCTGCTTTGGCGGGATCAAGGCGTGGGAAGGGCTGCGGGTGATGTCCAAGGACGCCTGCCGGCCGTTCTCGGCCAATCGCAACGGCATGGTCCAGGGCGAGGGCGCGGCGATCTTCGTCTTCGAGGAATACGAACATGCCCGTGCCCGCGGCGCCGAGATTCTGGCCGAGGTGGTGGGCTTTGCCATGACCTCGGACGCGGCCGACATCGTCATGCCGTCGCGCCAGGGGGCATCGCGCGCGATCGCCGGCGCGCTGCGTGACGGGCGGATCAACCGCGACGAGGTCGGCTATATCAACGCCCATGGCACAGGCACTGCGGCCAATGACAAGACCGAATGCGCCGCGGTGGCAGACGCCTTCGGCCATCATGCCGACCGGCTGATGATCTCCTCGACCAAGTCGATGCATGGCCATCTGATCGGCGGCACCGGCGCGGTCGAGCTTCTGGCCTGCATTCTCGCACTGCGCGAAGGGGTGATCGCGCCGACCATCGGCTATGAGGAGCCGGACCCGGAATGCGCGCTCGACGTGGTGCCTAATGTCGCGCGCGAGGCGAAGGTCGACGTCGTCTTGTCGAATGCCTTCGCTTTCGGCGGGCTGAACGCGGTTCTGGCGCTGCGCTCGGCCTGATCCACCGCGACATCCGGGACAGAACGGGCGGCCCGGACAGAAGCGGCGGCCCTGGACGCGTGGTGACACCGCCATCGCAAGCTGTGCCTGCGGGAACCGCGCCAGCGGGCGAAGGTGGCGGATTCGTTCACAGCGCGACGTTCCGCAAACGCCGGGGCCGGCTCCGCAAAGCCGGGGCCCGCCGCACGGGGGCAGATCATGCCGAAGGCGGGCGTGTGGCGTGGCGGAGGCGGGGAGTCATGGGCGCGAGGAGCCACGGACGCGGGGCGCCATCGACGCGGGGAGCCATGGACGCGGGGCGCGCGGAAGGCGGCGCCATCACCCGGCCCGCTGATCCTGCGCCCGGGTTCGGTTCTTCGCGCGGGTCCCGGAAAACGCGGACCCGCGCGCGACGCGGTCGGGATTGCCGCGGCTATTTCTTCGCCGGCTGGGTCTTGTTGGCCGGCGCTGCGGCCTTCTGGCTTTTCAGCAGATCGTCATAGCCCGCGGTGAACCCCTTGAGCGAGATCGTCAGGTCGACCGGCTTGTCAGGGGCGGCCGCCGGGGTGATCTGCATCTTGATCTCGTGCCCCTTCTTCATCGCCGCGACCTCGTTGTCCGAGAAGCCGACGCGCGCCACGCAGCCGCGAGTGGTGCAGAAGGTGAAGGGATAGACCTTGGCGGGCGCTGAATCGATCTGCAAGGTGACGTCACGGGTCAGCAGCGTCTCCAGCGGGGTGATGATGGTGGCGCCGGCGGTGGCCTTCTGACCGGACGGCAGCGGAAAGATCGAGATCTCGGCGACCGAATTCTGCTTCTGGTCCTTGATGAGTTGATAGAGCTGGCAGGCCTGGCCGGCGCTGCCGGTATCGATGCAGCGCGTCTCCCAGTCGCCGTTGGTGGCCTTGACCACCGGTGCGGGCGGGGCCGCGGGCGCCGGTGCGCTGCCCGCTGCGGCCCCGGGGGCGGGCGTTGGGGCGGCAGTGGCCGCGGAACCGCTGCCTGCGGCATTGCCCGAAGCGGAATTCGGTGCGGCGCCGTTCGAGGTGGCCCCGTTCGAGGCTGCCGGCGGCGTGGTGGTGGTCTGGCTCTGGGCGAGGGCCGGCCCCCCGAGGGCCAGCGCAAAGCCTATTCCGGCGCCGAGCGCGAGGGTATGTATCTTCATTTTCGGTCCCGTTTCTGGACGATTTCGTTGCGCCCGCTCTAGCACGGAGCCGGGCGCCTGTCAGCGTCCAACGGCGGATTCGGCACGGGCTTGCGAGTGAATTCCTCGTGCTCGGCGGGATCGGGCCGACGGCGCGGAAAACGTGATTAATACGCATTCCGAAAATGTGAAAAGGGCCCCGTAACAGGGCCCTTTCCCGTAATTTTTCATCTCCCCGTCGGACCGGCCGACTTCTGTGTTGGTGACGCTAGAACCTAATGACGATTGCGTCAACAGGGAATCTGGGGCCTTGCAAACGGCCTTGCCGGCCCCGGTCGGCACGAAAAAAAGCCGCGCCCGGTGGGGCGCGGCCAGTCGACAGGGAGGAAGTCTGCCGCGCCACGATCGGTGGGCGACGTCTGCAGGATGGCATGAAAATCCTAATCAATTGTGCATGACCCGTCCGCAACCTGAACCGGCCAACCGCCGGCGCGGTCGCGGGTGAAGCGGCTCCCGCGCGCCGCTTCGCTGCGGGGACCGCCGGCAGCAGGGCGCCCGTGCGCAGCCCCTCCTTGCGGGCGCGGGCCCGGGCGCCATAGCTTTCAAAGCGGCCGGATCTTGAGCTTGGTGATCCGGTTTTCGCGCCGCGACACCACCTCGAAGCGGAAGCCGTGGAAGGAGAAGACCTGCCCCTCGCTGGGGATGGTCTGGGCCTCGTGGATCACCAGCCCGGCAATGGTGTTGGCCTCGTCGTCAGGCAGGTTCCAGTCGGTCGCGCGGTTGAGATCGCGGATCGTCATCGCCCCCTCGACCAGATAGTCGCCGGTCTCGGTGCGGCGCAGCGGGGTTTCGCTGTCGAGGTCGAATTCGTCGGTGATCTCGCCCACGATCTCTTCAAGGATGTCCTCAAGCGTGATCAGTCCCCGCAGGCTGCCGTATTCGTCAACCACCAGGGCGAAATGCGTATGCCGGCGCAGGAACTGGCGCATCTGCTCGTCGAGCGGCGTCGTGTCCGGCACGAAATAGGGTTTCATCGCGATCTTCATCACGTCGAGACTGGCCAGTGCCGCGGTGGTGGAGGACTGGCCGCGCATCAGCCGGTCCACCTCGCGCAGAAGGTCCTTGGCATGGATCACCCCGACGACATTCTCCGGCTCCTCGCGGAAGATCGGCAGGCGCGTATGCGGCGAGGCCAGCGACTGGGTGATGATCTGGTCGGGCGGCGCGTCGGCGTCGATCATCTCGATCTGGCTGCGATGGCGCATGACTTCCTCGACGGTGCGGTCCGATAAATCGAGCGCGCCCAGCAGACGGTCGCGGTCCTCCTTGTGAACCGCACCCTCCGAATGGCCAAGCGCGATCGCGCCGGCGATTTCCTCGCGCAGGGCGAGGATCTTGCCGTCCGGGTCGGTCTTCACGCCGAACAGCGCCAGCACCAGCCGGACAAACGCGCGGATCGCGCTGACCACCGGCGAGAAGATGACGATGACGACCCGGATCGCCGGGGCGACGCGGGCCGAGGCCTGCTCGGGGTTGGTGATGGCATAGGTCTTGGGCAGGACCTCGGCGAAGATCAGCACGAGGAAGGTCATCACCAGCGTGGCCAGCGCCACCCCCGAACTGCCGACCAGCCGCGTCAGCAACGAGGTGGCAAGCGAGGCCGAGAGGATGTTCATGATGTTGTTGCCGAGCAGGACCGCGCCGATCAGCCGTTCATTGTCCTCGGTGACCT
>JASBUM010000332.1 GCA_030147905.1 Acidimangrovimonas sp. | reverse complement strand
GGCCCGACGCGGCGGAGACGAAGGCGGCTTCGTCCGCAGCAGGCGAAGCCGGTGCCGGTGCCGCGGCGGAGACCGCCGGAGCCGACGATGCGCAACGGATCCCGACGCGGGCCGCGCCGGCTGCGGCCCCCTCCGCCGAAGATGGCTGCCCGGCCGAAGATGTCCGTTCCGAAGATGTCCGTTCCGACGATGATGCACAGGCCGGTGAAGACGGACGATCCGTGGATGACACGCCGGCGCAGGGCGACGGGATGGTCGAGGACCGGGCCGCCGGCGCGGAAGCCGGGGAAGGTGCCTCCGGGGCCCGACCCGAAAGCCTGGACGTTGCGGGCCCCGCTACTGCCACCGAAGCGGAGGCGCCCGCTGCGGATGACGCCGCCGGGGTATCGGAAACCGAGGTCTTCTATACCTTTACGCGCCGGCCGCCGCGCGCTCGTGGAGCCGGGGGCGGAGCGGGCGCGCGCGGGCGGTCCGAGCATGGCGCCGTGGATGGTGGCCAGCAGCGCGGCGCGGGGCGTCCGGGTCGGGCGGGCACGCGTGCGGAGGTTCCGGCAGGCGAAGCGGGCAAGGAGGGCGGCGGCAGGACCGGCGGCCACGGACGGCGCGAGCAGCCGCCGCGCAACGGCGGCCCCAACAAGAAGAAGGGTCCGCCCCGTCAACGCGAGCGGAACGAGCGCGCCAAGACCTTCGAGGCCCATCCTCCCCGCAGCGAGAAGATCGACCCCGACAATCCCTTCGCGGTTCTCGCCGCACTGAAGGAGCGCAAGTAGCCGTGGTGCGGCGCGCCTCCGGCCGCGATGCGGGCGCGGGCGCCGACGCGCGGGTGACGGCGCGGTCCCGCGGCGGCAAGGGGCGCGTGGCATTGCCTCTGGCGGGAACCGGGGATGGCGATCGGGCTGCGGCGTCGGGCGGGGCGATGCCCGAGCCGCGCCAACGCGTCGATCAATGGCTGTGGCAGGCGCGGTTTTTCAAGACCCGTGCCGGCGCCGGGGAGATGGTCGCGTCCGGACTGCTGCGGCTGAACGCGCGCAGGGTCGAGAAGGCCGCGCAATTGTTGCGCTGCGGCGATGTCCTGACCTTTCCGCAGGCCGGGCGCATCCGCGTGATCGCGGTGCGGGCGATGGCACAGCGCCGCGGACCGGCGTCGGAGGCGCAGGGATTGTATGACGATCTCGAAGCAACCGGGCGCGACGCGGCCGCAGTGCCGCATGACACGGGGTCCCCTGGCGGCGGATCGGGCGACCGCGAGGGGGGCTGAGGCGTCGGCGGAAACGGGGCCTGCGCAAGGGGGGGGCGGCGCGCGGGGCAGGGCGTGCGGGCGCCACTGCCGGGCACATCCCCCGCCGGTGCCGGCCGGGCAGCGGGGCGCGCATGCCGCCGGTGCTTGAATGATCCGCCGCGCTGGTCTAGCTAGTCTCCAGCCCAAGCGAGACGAGACCAGCCATGACCTATGTCGTCACCGACAATTGCATCGCCTGCAAATATACCGATTGCGTCGAGGTGTGCCCGGTCG
>JASBUM010000320.1 GCA_030147905.1 Acidimangrovimonas sp. | reverse complement strand
GGGCCGTCCGAACCCGGCCGCGGAGGAAGCGGCTTGGGCGGGATGATCTTGTATTCGGCCCGCATCCGCGCCAGCCGCTCGGCATCCTGCTTGATCGAGACGCGCGACTTCACCGCGTTGAAGTTCTGTTCGTCCGAGATCTTGGCGCGGTTTTCGGGCGGAAGCTGCGTGTCGGGCACCCCGGTGCCGGGCGTGGCGAATTCCAGTTCGCTGTGGACGACCTGAATGTTGCCGGGCGCATCCCCGCGCGGGCGGGCATTCGAATCCGGAACCCCGTCGGTACTGCCTGCGCCAAGACCGGCCTGCGTGCCGAATCCGGCCGCCGAATCCGGCACCTGCGGCGCACATGCCGCCAGAGTCAGAAGTGCCACGATCGGAAAGATTATCCGCATGCTCTCGGCCTCGCGATCCGTCCTGCCTGTTCTCTCGTATGGGCAGTTACCACCATTTTTCCGGCTTGGAAACGAATCCGGCTGCGTTTTCGAGCACATAGGCGTGATTCAGCAACGCTCCCTCGTCCCAGGGCCGGCCGATCAATTGCAGCCCGAGCGGCAGTCCGCCGCGATCGAGCCCCGCCGGCACCGCGATGCCGGGAAGGCCCGCCAGGTTCACCGTGACGGTGAAGACATCGTTGAGATACATGGTCACCGGATCGGCATCCGCCATCGCGCCAAGACCGAAGGCGGCCGAAGGCGTGGCCGGCGTCAGGATCGCATCGATCCCTTCGGCAAAGACGGTCTCGAAGTCGCGCTTGATCAGCGCCCGAACCTTGCGCGCCCGGTTGTAATAGGCGTCGTAGAAGCCCGCAGACAGTACATAGGTGCCGATCATCACCCGACGCTGGACCTCGGCGCCAAAGCCTTCCGCGCGGGTCTTTTCATACATTTCGGTGACGCCTTCGCCATCGGCCAGCCGGGCGCGGCGACCATAGCGCACGCCATCGTAACGGGCGAGGTTCGAAGACGCCTCGGCCGGCGCGATGACATAATAGGCCGGCAACGCGTATTTCGTGTGCGGGAGCGAGATATCGACGATCTCGGCGCCGGCGTCGCGCATCATCACCGCGCCCTCGGCCCAGAGCTTTTCGATCTCCTCGGGCATCCCCTCCAGGCGGTATTCGCGCGGAATGCCGATCTTGCGGCCGCGGATATCGCCGGTCAGCGCCGCCTCGAAATCCGGCACCGCGATCTCGGCACTGGTCGAATCGCGCGGATCGGGTCCCGCCATGGCCTGCAGCATGATGGCCGCGTCGCGCACCGACTTGGTCATCGGCCCCGCCTGATCCAGCGACGAGGCAAAGGAGATGATGCCCCAGCGCGAGACCCGCCCATAGGTGGGCTTGAGCCCGACGATACCGGTGAACGCCGCCGGCTGGCGGATCGAGCCGCCGGTATCGGTGCCGGTGGCACCCAGACACAGATCCGCGGCGACCGCCGCGGCCGAGCCCCCCGACGACCCCCCCGGTGTCAGCGCGACCTCGTCGTTGCCGCGCCGCCAGGGGTTCACCGCATTGCCGTATACGCTGGTCTCGTTGGACGATCCCATGGCGAATTCGTCCATGTTCAGCTTGCCCAGCATCACCGCCCCGGCCTCGAACAGCCTTGCGGTAACGGTCGATTCATATTCGGGGCGAAAGCCGTCAAGGATCCGGCTGGCGGCCTGGCTGGGCACGCCGCGGGTGCAAAACAGGTCCTTGATCCCCAGCGGGATGCCGCACAGCGCCGGTGCCTCGCCCGATTGCAGCCGCCGGTCCGCCGCGCGCGCCTGCTCCAGCGCGATCTCGGGCGTCTTGTGGACGAAGGCGTTCAGCGCCCCGGCCGCGTCGATCGCCGTCATGCAGGCCATCGCCAGATCGACGGCGCTGGTTTCGCCCTTGCGCAGCGCCTCGCGCGCCTTGGCAATCGTCATCCCGTTCAAGCTGTCAGCCACGGATCCGCCCCCTATTCCACCACCTTCGGCACGGCGAAGAACCCTTCGCGCGCATCCGGCGCATTCGCGAGGATCCGCTCCTGCATGCCGCCGTCGTCGACCACGTCGGCGCGCCGCTTCAGCCGCATCGGGGTGACGCTCACCATCGGCTCCACGCCCGACACGTCGACCTCGTTGAGCTGTTCCATGAAGGTCAGGATGCCCGACAACTCGCCTGCCAGCCTGGGCAGATCGTCCTCATCGACGCGGATACGGGCCAGATGCGCCACCCGCCGCGCCGTCGCGGTATCAATCGACATCGGTCTTGCTCCTTGGCGAAGGTTCCGGTCGGTTTAGCCGCCCCGCGCCCGCGCCGCAAGCACCCCCGCGCCCGGGCGGCGCCGCACGGCCTCTCCCCACCATTTCCTTCCGCCGCCGATGCCCTACACTTGGCCCTACACTGGGGACGAACAACACCGGAGACGAAGATGAAACTCACCTGGCTCGGCCATTCCGGCTTCCGCATCGAGATCGAGAACGCAACCATCCTCCTGGACCCATGGTTGACCGGAAACCCGATGTTCCCCGAAGACCGCCGGGATGAGGCGATCGACGGCGCGACCCATCTGCTCATCACCCACGGCCACGGCGACCATACCGCGGATGCCGCCGCCATCGCGCGCGACAAGGGCATCCCCGTCGCCGGCATCTACGACCTGATCAGCTGGTGGCAGAACCGCGACGGGATCGAGGGCATCGGCTTCAACAAGGGCGGCACCGTCGATCTGGGCGGCGCGCGCGTCACCATGGTGGCGGCCAGCCATTCCTCCTCGGTCGCCGGCGAGAACGGCGCCCCGGTCTACGCCGGTCACGAGGCCGGCTACATGATCGAGGGCGAGGGCCACGTGATCTATGTCTCGGGCGACACCGACGTGATGGCCGACATGGGCGTCTTCAACGATCTCCACCACCCCGACATCGGCATCCTCTGCGCCGGCGGGCATTTCACCATGGACATGAAGCGGGCGGCGCATGCCGCCAGGACCTTCTTCGACTTCAAGACGGTGATTCCCTGCCATTACCGTACCTTCCCGATCCTCGAGCAAAGCGCCGAAGCCCTGGCACGGGCGCTTCCCGGGGTGCGGGTGGTCGAACCGCAGGTGCTGGAAGCGATCGAACTCTAGCCCGCGCCACCGGCATCTTTCGTTCGAAAACATCCCGGGGGTCCGGGGGCGGCGCCCCCGGCTTCTCCGTCCCTCTCCGTCCCTCTACGTCACCGCGTCATCACCGGCACCGTCGCCCCTTCACGCCCGCGCCCCTTCACGCCCGGCTCGCCTTCACGCCCGGCGCCCGGCGAAGAAGGCGCGCAGCAGCGCCGCCGCCTCGCGCGCCGCGATCCCGTCGTAGATCTCCGGCTGATGATGGGCCTGCGGATGCGCGAAGACACGCGCCCCGTGGGCCACGCCGCCCGATTTCGGATCGCCCGCCCCGTAATAAAGCCGCGCGATGCGCGCCCGCGCGATCGCCGCGGCACACATCGCGCAGGGCTCCAGCGTTACATAGAGATCATAGCCCGGCAGTCGTTCCGACCCGGCCAGCCGGCAGGCCGCGCGCAAGGCAAGGATCTCGGCATGCCCGGTGGGATCCGAAAGCGTCCGCGCGCGATTGCCCGCCTGCGCCACCACACGACCGCCCGGGTCCACCACCACCGCGCCGACCGGCACCTCGCCCAGCGCCGCCGCCGCGCGGGCCTCGGCGAGGGCGGTCTGCATATGGCTCACAAAGGCGCTCATGCCTTCTCATGCCCTGCCGCCGATGGCGCCGCAAGCCGCTTTCCGTCCGCTCTCATCGGCGCTAGAAGACGACATGAACGAACGCAACGCAAATCCCCGAAGAAGCCGCAGCCGTTCCGCTGCCGACGACGGCGCGGCCGCCGGACCGAAGGCGGCCGAGGGCGCGCGCATCGCCAAGGTCCTCGCCCGGGCCGGCATCGCCTCGCGGCGCGAGGCCGAACGATTGATCGCCGAGGGCGCGGTCGCGGTGAACGGCCGCACGATCGACAGCCCCGCGCTGAATGTCACCGAAAGCGACCGTGTCACCGTCCATGGCTGGCCGCTGCCCGCCGCCGAACCGCCGCGGCTGTGGCTCTATCACAAGCCCACGGGCCTCGTGACCAGCGCGCGCGATGAAAAGGGCCGCCCGACCGTCTTCGAGCGTCTGCCCCCGGACATGCCGCGGGTGGTCTCGGTCGGCAGGCTCGACCTCAACTCCGAGGGGCTCCTGCTGCTGACCAATGACGGGGCGCTCAAGCGAAGGCTGGAACTGCCGTCGACCGGCTGGCTGCGCCGCTACCGCGTGCGGGTGAACGGCACGCCCGGCGAGGAGATGCTTGCGCCGCTGCGCGCGGGCATCACCGTCGAGGGCGAGAGATTCCAGCCGATGCAGGTCACGCTCGATCGCCAGCAGGGCGCGAATGCCTGGCTCACCATCGGCCTGCGCGAAGGCCGCAACCGCGAGATCCGCCGCGCGCTGGCCGCCGTCGGGCTGATCGTGAACCGGCTGATCCGCGTGGGCTACGGGCCGTTCAAGCTTGGGGATCTGGCGCCCGGCGCGGTCAGCGAAGTGCGTCCCCGCGTTCTGCGCGACCAACTCGGCCTGACCATCGGGGTGGACGACGCGCCGCCACCGCCCGCAGCGGCGCCGCGCGGAGCCCGGCCGGCCTCGACCGGAAGGCGCGCGGGCGCGAAGGCCGCCTCGGCGCCGCGCGACGGGGGCACACGCGACGGGGGCACTCACGACAGGGGGCCGCGCAGCAGGGGAACGGCGGCCAAGGCTGCCTCCGAACGCACCGGCGGCCCATCGGGCGAACGGCCGAAACGCGGTCGCTGCACCACGGAGGCCAAGACAGACGGGCAAGCGGCGCGGACCGCGACCAAGCGTGGCGGCAGGGCGCAGGCCGGCCCGTCCACCACCGGGGCGGCCGGATCCGGCGGCAAAAAGCCCCGCGGCGGCGCCGCCGACGGTCAACCGACACGCCACCCGGCCGGAAAGCCCGCGCAGAATGCGCCGCATAGCCCCGGCACGCCACGCACGCCGCGCGGCCGTGGCCGCGACTGATGCCGGGCAGGCCGGCGCGCAGGCCGATGGCGTGCCGCCGGCCCCGCCCACCGCGATTCATCCGCCCGACGCGGGCGCGCCCGATCCCGGCCGCCGCCCGCGCCCGGTCCATCGGGCGGTCGACCATTGCCCCGCGGGCGCGGGCGCATTAATCCTCGGGCGACCCAGATACGGAGCGAAACCATGATCCTGTCCTGCGGCGAGGCGCTGATCGACATGCTGCCCCGCAAGAGCACCGAAGGGGAGGACGCCTTTGCCCCCCATGCCGGTGGCGCGGTCTTCAACACTGCCATCGCGCTGGGGCGGCTGGGGGCGCCTTCGGGCTTTCTGACCGGCCTTTCCAACGATCTCTTCGGCACCATCCTTGCCGACGCCCTGCGCGAATCCAATGTCGACTTCGACCTTTCCGTGCGCTCGGACCGCCCCACG
>JASBUM010000312.1 GCA_030147905.1 Acidimangrovimonas sp. | reverse complement strand
GACCGGCCCGAAATGCCAGCCGGTGACATAGGCGATCAGCACCGCGAGGCCGGCCGTCTGGCCGGTGACGAGCCCGAGATGGGTGAGGAGCAGCACCGCGAAGGCGGCCATGCCCGCGCCGTAGAGGATGCCCTGTGCGTCCTCGATCGCGCTGTGCCTCGGCGCCGGCGGTGGGGTGGGCGCCTCCCGTTCCGGGCGGGGCGCGGATTGCGGCTGCGCGGGGGGCGACGGGGCAGGGTCCGACGGGGCAGGGTCCGGCGGGACAGGGTCTGGCGGGAGGGAGGTAGTCATGAACTGCTCATGCCCAAAGACGGGCGTCTTGTCCATATGGCGGCGCCCTTCATTGCGGTGTCATCCGGCGTGGCCTCCGTCGCCGCGATCTGGCGGCTGTCGCTGGTTCGCGGCCGCGTGCCGGCAAGTTGGCCCCGCGCCGGGGCTTTCCGCCCCCGGACCCCCGGAGGATATTTGTCAACGAAAGATAGGCGCGAGGACGGGCGGGCGGATAGGGGGTTGCTTGACATCGACCGCCCGGCACGGCCTTCTGGCTGCATTCAGCGGGAGACCATCATCATGGCGAAGACCTTCGACGCGGCGCTTGAAGAGCGCTTCGTCCGTTATGCGGCGATCGACACCCAGAGCGATGCGGACAGCACCGCGACGCCGTCGACGGCCTGCCAGCTCGATCTGTTGCGGCTGCTGGTCGGGGAACTGACCGAGATCGGCGCGGCCGACGTCGAACTGACCGATTACGGCGTGGTGTTGGCGACCATCCCGGCCACGGCCGAAGGGCCGACGATCGGCTTTCTGGCCCATGTCGACACCGCGCCGCAATTCAATGCAACGGGCGTCCGGCCGCGGGTTCTGCGCGGCTATGACGGCGGCGCGATCTCCTTCCCGGATGCGCCGGATCTCGTTCTGTCACCCGCGGAATTTCCCTATCTGGCGAAGAAGGCCGGCCATGACATCGTCACTGCCTCGGGCACCACGCTGCTGGGCGCCGACGACAAGTCCGGCATCGCCATCATCATGACCGCAGTCGATCATCTGTTGCGCCATCCCGAGATCGGGCACGGCCCCATCCGCATCGCCTTCACCAGCGACGAAGAGATCGGACGCGGCGTGATGCCGGTTCTGGCCGAGGCGTTGCGTGCCGATTTCGCCTATACCTTCGACGGCGGCGAGGTGGGCGAGGTGGAATATGAAACCTTCTCGGCCGATGCCGCCGAAATCCGCATCCGCGGCGTCTCGATCCACCCGGGCAAGGCCACCGGCAAGCTGGTCAACGCGATCCATCTGGCGGGCAAGATCATCGCCACCTTGCCGCAGGCGGTGATGACGCCCGAAACCACCGCCGGCAGGGACGGATTCATCCACGCCACCGAGATGAACGGCGACGCCTATGAAATGACGATCCGGTTCATCCTGCGCGATTTCGAACTGGACGGGCTCGAGGCCAAGGGCGCCCTCGTCAGGCAGGTCTGCGAAACCGTCGCCGCGACCGAGCCCCGGGCCGAGATCGCCTGCACCATCCGGCCGCAATACCGGAACATGCGCTACTGGCTGGAAAAGGACATGACCCCGGTCGAACTGGCGCTCGATGCCACGCGCGCGCTGGGGGTGGAGCCGGTCTCGATCCCGATCCGCGGTGGTACCGACGGCTCACGGCTGACCGAATTCGGCGTGGCCTGCCCCAATCTCTTCACCGGCACCCAGAATGCGCATGGTCCGCTCGAATGGGTGTCGGTACAGGATATGGCGATGGCGACGCAATTGTGCCTGAAACTGGTTCAGGCCGCGGCCAGGGGCTGACCCCCCCCCGCCCGCGCTGCCGCCGACCGGCGGCCGCCGGGGTGCCGGCGGCGCGGCGTCGAACGCCTCCGAGGGAACGCCCAATCTCGCCCGGATCGGCCGGTCGTCCGCGAACCGGCCATCTTTCGTTCGCAAATATCCCCGCCGGAGGCTGCGGGACCCCGCCGCAGGGCGCGGGCGGCGGGGTGACGCGCCGGGCTGTCCCCCGGGCGTGGCTGTCTCGGGACTTTGACGCGGCGCCTCAGCCGAGCGCCTTGTTGAGATATTGGTCGACCTTCTCGAGAAAGCCCATCGTCGTCAGCCATTGCTGATCCGGCCCGACCAGAAGCGCGAGATCCTTGGTCATGTGGCCGTCCTCGACGCATTGCACGGTGACCCGCTCCAGCGTCTCGGCGAAGTTCAGAAGCGCGGTATTGTCGTCGAGCTTGGCGCGATGCTTCAGCCCCCCCGTCCAGGCATAGATTGAGGCGATCGAGTTGGTCGAGGTCTCCTTGCCGGCCTGATGCTGGCGATAGTGGCGCGTCACCGTGCCATGGGCGGCCTCGGCCTCGACGGTCTTGCCGTCGGGCGTCATCAGGACGCTGGTCATCAGCCCGAGCGAGCCGAAACCCTGCGCCACCGTATCCGATTGCACGTCGCCGTCGTAGTTCTTGCAGGCCCAGACATAGCCGCCCGACCATTTCAGCGCGCTTGCCACCATGTCGTCGATCAGGCGGTGCTCGTAATGGATGCCGGCGGCCTTGAACTTGTCGGCGAACTCTTCCTCGTAGACCTTCTGGAACAGGTCCTTGAAGCGGCCGTCATAGGCCTTGAGGATGGTGTTCTTGGTCGACAGGTAGACCGGCCAGCCGAGGTTGAGCCCGTAATTCATGCTGGCGCGGGCGAAGTCGATGATCGACGCGTCGAGGTTGTACATCCCCATCGCGATCCCGGCGCCGGGCGCGTCGAAGACCTCGCGCTCGATCACGGTGCCGTCCTCGCCGACGAATTTCATCGTCAGCTTGCCCTTGCCGGGAAACAGGAAGTCGGTGGCGCGGTACTGGTCGCCGAAGGCATGGCGGCCGACCACGATCGGCTGGGTCCAGCCCGGCACCAGGCGCGGAACGTTGCGGCAGATGATCGGCTGGCGGAAGATCACCCCGCCCAGGATGTTGCGGATCGTGCCATTGGGGCTGCGCCACATCTTCTTCAGGCCGAATTCCTCGACCCGCGCCTCGTCG
>JASBUM010000299.1 GCA_030147905.1 Acidimangrovimonas sp. | reverse complement strand
GCCGAATCGGCACCGGGCCGCCATGCAACGACCGCCATCGCAGGTCGTGTGCTGCGGCGGCGCGCCCTTGCCTCCGCTCCGAGACGGATGATAGAGGATCGGTGAACGATCTGCTGCAAGGGGACTGGGCTGGATGCCGGGCTATCCGACGAGCTTCGACAAGGACGATCTTCTGCGCTGCGCACGCGGCGAATTGTTCGGCCCGGGCAACGCGCAGCTTCCGTTGCCGCCGATGCTGATGATGGACCGCATCACCGACATCTCGGCCGATGGCGGTGCCCATGGCAAGGGGCATGTGGTGGCCGAACTCGACATCACGCCGGATCTGTGGTTCTTCGCCTGCCACTTTCCCGGCAATCAGGTGATGCCCGGATGCCTCGGGCTTGACGGGCTGTGGCAGCTGACCGGCTTCAACCTCGGCTGGCGCGGCTGGCAGGGACAGGGTTTCGCGCTGGGCGTGGGCGAGGTCAAGCTCACCGGCATGGTGCGGCCCGAACGCAAGCTCGTCACCTATCACGTGGATTTCACGCGGGTCATCGACCGCCGGCTGAAAATGGGCGTCGCCGACGGACGCGTCCTGGCGGACGGTGAGGAAATTTATCAAGTCAAGGACATGAAGGTCGGGCTGGCCACCAGCTGATCGGTATCGTCCCTGGGGAGAATAGCATGCGTCGTGTCGTCGTCACCGGGATCGGGATCATCTCGCCGATCGGAAACAACGCCGCCGAAGTCGAGGACAGTCTGCGCGCGGGCCGTTCAGGTATCGTCTTCGCCGAGGATTACGCTGAACACGGTTTCCGCAGCCAGGTGAAGGGCCTGCCCCAGATCACGCTCGAGGATCATATCGACAAGCGCAACATGCGCTTCATGGGTCCCGGCGCGGCCTACAATTTCCTCGCCATGGAACAGGCCATCGCCGATGCCGGGCTGGAAGAGGGCGAGGTCTCTAACGAGCGCACCGGACTGGTGATGGGTTCGGGCGGGCCCTCGACCTCGAATTTCTTCCAGGCCCATCAGACGGTGATCCAGAAGGGCGCGCCCAAGCGGATGGGGCCGTTCATGGTCACCCGCTGCATGTCGTCGACCAATTCGGCCTGTCTGGCGACACCCTTCAAGATCAAGGGGGTGAACTACTCGATCACCTCGGCCTGCTCGACCAGCGCCCATTGCATCGGCAACGGGCTCGAACAGATCCAGATGGGCAAGCAGGACATCGTCTTCGCCGGCGGCGGCGAGGAACTGGACTGGACGCTGAGCTGCCTGTTCGACGCGATGGGCGCGATGAGTTCGAAATACAACGACACGCCCGCGACCGCCTCGCGCCCCTATGACGCCTCGCGCGACGGTTTCGTCATCGCCGGCGGCGGCGGTGTCGTGGTGCTGGAAGAACTGGAACATGCCAGGGCGCGCGGGGCCAAGATCTATGCCGAGGTCACCGGCTACGGCGCCACCTCGGACGGCTACGACATGGTCGCACCCTCGGGCGAAGGCGGCGAGCGGGCGATGCGTCTGGCACTGTCGACACTGCCCGAGGGGCGCCGGGTCGACTACATCAATGCGCATGGCACCTCGACCCCGGTCGGGGATGTCGGCGAGGTCGAGGCCGTGCGCCGCATCTTCGGCGAGGGGAAGACGCCGCCGATCTCGTCGACAAAGTCGCTGACCGGCCACAGCCTTGGCGCCACCGGGGTGCACGAGGCGATCTATTCGCTGCTGATGATGCAGGGCGACTTCATCGCCGCCTCGGCCAACGTGACCGAGCTGGATCCGCAACTCCATCCCGAGGAAATCGTCACCACGCGCCGGGACGGAGTGGCGCTGGATTCGGTGCTGTCGAACAGTTTCGGCTTCGGCGGCACCAATGCGACCTTGATTTTCAGCAAATTCCAGAAGTGATCTGAGGGGATCGGGCATGGCCGATTTGATGAAGGGCAAGCGTGGGCTGATCATGGGGGTCGCCAATGATCATTCCATCGCCTGGGGCATCGCCAAGACGATGGCCGCCGAAGGGGCCGAGCTTGCCTTCTCCTATCAGGGTGAGGCGTTCGGCAAGCGGGTGCAGCCGCTGGCCGCCTCGCTGGGGGCCGATTTCCTCCTTGATGTCGACGTGATGGACGACACCTCGCTCGACGCGGCCTTCGCCGCCCTGAAAGAGCGCTGGGGCAGGATCGACTTTCTGGTTCACGCGATCGCCTTTTCCGACAAGAACGAGCTGAGCGGCCGCTTCATCAACACCACGCGCGAGAACTTCAAGAACTCGCTGTGCATCTCGTGCTATTCCTTCATCGACGTCGCCCGCAGGGCTGCCGTCCTGATGCCCGAGGGTGGCACGCTCCTGACGCTGACCTACCAGGGATCGAACCGGGTGACCCCCTATTACAACGTGATGGGCGTGGCCAAGGCGGCACTGGAATCGGCGGTGCGCTATCTGGCGAACGATCTCGGCCCCGAAGGAATCCGCGTGAACGCGATCTCGCCCGGCCCGATGAAGACGCTTGCGGGCGCCGCGATCGGCGGGGCGCGACGGACGTTCCGCCATGCCGAAGCCAACGCGCCGCTTCGCAACAATGCAACCCTGGGCGACATCGGCGGCACTGCGGCCTATCTGGCGTCCGACTACGGCCGCTCGACCACGGGCGAGATCATCCGCGTCGACGGTGGCTATCACGTCCTGGGCATGCCTCAGCCCGAGAACATCTGAAGCCGGGGTATCCGGGGACGGGGGGGGGGCGTCGGGGCACGTCCGGGGAAGAACATCGGGGCTGCGCCCCGCGCGCGCGGCCGTCCCGGTGCAGACGATGGCACACCCGGTGCAGACGACGGCACAACCGGCCCGTCAGGCCGCGCGGGCGCCGCCGTGCCGACACGACAGCGCCGACACCACAGCGGGCGTGGCGTGGCGCCGACCGGATCATCCGACGGCGATCCGTCGGGCACAGACGAAGACGACAGACGGAAACGGGCGCAGGCGGAAACGCGCACAGGCGGAGCGGGCCCGCTTCCTCGCCGGCCCGCACCACGTCATCCGGGCTCAGACGATTTCAAGCATCTCGACGCTGAAGGTCAGATCCTTGCCCGCAAGCGGATGGTTGGCGTCGAGCACCACCACCTCTTCGGTCACCTCGGCCACCGTCACCGGCAGCGCCTGCCCGTCGGGGGTGGACAACTGCAGCCGGGTGCCGAGATCAAGCGGAATATCGGCGGGAACCTGGGCGCGCGGCACTTCCTGTCGTGCGGTCGGATCATGGGGGCCATAGGCCTGCTCGGCCGGGACCGTCACGGTCTTCTCGTCACCCACGTCCATGCCCGGCAACGCGGCATCAAGACCGGGGATGATCTCGCCCGAACCGACGGTGAACTGAAGCGGCTCGCGCCCCACCGAACTGTCGAAGACGGTCCCGTCGGAAAGCGTGCCAGTGTAGTGAATACGCACGGTATCTCCGGCTTTGACCTGGGACATCGCATCTCTCCTTGAAATCTGGGGAATTTAGGAGGCCGGCGCCGATGGCGCGGGGTGCTCTAGCTTGGCCCAAAGGTGGGGCCTTGGACACGTGATGTAAACCCCCGGCCGGGATGATTCGGGGCGGGTGGCGGGATTCGGATCCTTCGCGCTCTTTGCGATCGGCGCGACGGGGCAGGCATGGCCCGCCTTCCGGGCAAGGGCCGGATTGCGCGGCCGGGGGCGCGGACCGGCCGGCGGCGCCGGCTGCCAGGCCGGCCTCCCGCCCGGCCTCCCGTCCGGCGCCCTGCCCCCGCCACACGCATCATCCGCGCGCACCATTGGCCACCATTGGCCACACCACACCCGCGACACCGGCTACGCGCGCGGTTCGCGCGGATGCAGCGGATGCACAAGCTCGCGCGGGCGCGCGCGAATCATGAGGATGGCCGCCCGCCCTTTCGCATGCCCGAGCCATGTGCCACTCTCGCCCGCGAAGGGAGAATGCCATGACCGTCACTGCCTGCGTCTTCGATGCCTACGGCACCTTGTTCGACGTCGCCGCCGCCGCGCGCGCCGCCGCCGCGGAACCCGGCCACGAGAAGCTTGCCGCGATCTGGCCTGTTCTGGCAGAGGAGTGGCGCCGCAAGCAGCTCGAATACAGCTGGCTGCGGGCGATTGCCGGCGCACATGCCGATTTCTGGACCGTCACCGGCGACGCGCTCGACTGGGCGATGGAGCACGCCGGACTTCACGACGATGCCCTGCGCGAGCGCCTGATGGCGCTTTACGCCGAACTGGAGGCCTATCCCGAGGTGCCGGAAATGCTGGCCGCGCTCAAGGCGGCGGGCCTGTCGACCGCGATCCTCTCCAACGGCGCACCCCGGATGCTGGCCGCGGCGGTCGACTCGGCGGGGATCGGCAAGCATCTCGACGCGGTGCTTTCGGTCGAAAGCTGCGGCGTCTTCAAGCCTGCGGCGGCGGTCTATGATCTGGTGGGCGGGCATTTCGGCTGCACCCCCGAGACCGTCCTGTTCGTGTCCTCCAACGGCTGGGACGCGGCATGCGCAACCGGCTACGGCTTTGCCACCGCCTGGGTGAACCGCGGAAACCTGCCGGTGGACCGCCTGCCCTGGCAGCCAAGCCATCAGTTGCAGGATCTGCGCGGCATTCCCGATCTTGCGGCAGGGTTGTGATGGCCCATTTCAATGCCGCCGACGGCGCCCGCATCCACTACGAGCGCGAGGGACAGGGCGTGCCGCTTCTGTGCCTGGCAGGGCTGACACGCAACAGCCGCGACTTCGATTACCTCGCCCCGCATCTGGACGGGATCGATCTGATCCGGATGGATTACCGCGGCCGCGGCGAATCCGACTACTCCGGTGCCGAAACCTATACCGTCCCCCGGGAGGCGGCGGATGCTATCGCCCTGCTCGATCATCTGGGCATCGAGCGTGCGGCGATCCTTGGCACGTCGCGCGGCGGGCTGATCGGGATGTTCCTGGCCGCCAAGGCCAAGGACAGGCTGCTGGGCCTGTGTCTCAACGATGTCGGGCCGGTGATCGAACGGCCGGGGCTCGAGCGTATCTTCGGCTATGTCGGGCACAATCCGCGCGCGAGGACCTACGCGGAACTCGCCGCAGCACTGCCCGGCCTCATGCCCGGTTTCGCCAATGTCCCGGCCAGCCGCTGGCAGGCCGAAGTGCGCCATCACTACATCGAAACCGCGGACGGACTTCAGATTCGCTACGATCCGGGGCTACGACAGGCTTTCCTGGCCGCGTTCGACGGCCCCGAACCCGATCTCTGGCCGCTTTTCGACGCGCTCGCGCCGCTGCCGCTGGCCCTGATCCGCGGCGCCAATTCCGACCTGCTGGGCGCCGCAACCGCTGCCGAAATGCGCCGCCGCCGCCGCGACATGATCTTCGCCGAAGTACCCGACCGCGCCCATATCCCCTTTCTCGACGAACCCGAGGCCGTGGCGGCGGTTCGGGCGTTCCTTGCCGCCGCCGATCACGCACTGGCCTGACTCCCCGCCGCCGCACCGCCGTTCCCACGCCCTCCGGAGCCCTGCAATGACCGATATCGCCCTTATCAACGCCGCCGCCGGGCGCCTCGCCGGCCATGTTCGGCGCACGCCCCTGCTCGGCTCACCCTTTCTCGACGAGATCGCCGGGCGCCGGGTTCTGGTCAAGGCCGAATGCCTGCAGCACACCGGCTCGTTCAAGGCGCGCGGCGGCTGGTCGGCGGTTTCGGCCCTGGCCCCCGAAATCCGCGCCCGCGGCGTCATCGCCTTTTCCAGCGGCAACCACGCCCAGGGCGTGGCCCGCGCCGCCCGCGGCCATGGCGTGCCGGCGGTGATCGTGATGCCCGCCGATGCGCCGGCGCTGAAACTCGCCAACACCCGCGCGCTTGGCGCCGAGGTGGTGCTTTACGATCGCGAGACCGAGGATCGCGACGCGATCGGCGCGCGCCTTGCGTCGGAACGCGGGCTGACGCTGATCAAGCCCTTCGACGATGCGCAGGTGATCGCGGGACAGGGCACGGTGGGGCTCGAGATTGCCGAACAGGCGGCCGCGGCCGGTATCGCGCGGGCCGAGGTTCTGACCTGCTGCGGTGGCGGCGGCCTGACCTCGGGGATCGCGCTTGCGCTCGAGGATCGCGCGCCCGGATTGCGGGTGCGCCCCTGTGAACCCGAAGGCTTCGACGATGCCGCGCGTTCGCTCGCCGCCGGCGAGATCCGCCGCAACGCGCGGCTTTCGGGCTCGATCTGCGATGCGATCATCACGCCCGAGCCGGGGAGGCTGACGTTCCCGATCATGCAAAGATTGTGCGGGCCGGGTCTCGTGGTCAGCGATGACGAGGCGTTGCGCGCGATGGCGCTGGCCTATCTGCATCTCAAGATCGTGCTCGAACCGGGCGGCGCGGTGGCCTTGGCGGCCGCGCTCTTTCGCTCTGACGCGATCGCTGGCGACGCGGTAATCGCGGTCGCCTCGGGCGGCAATGTCGATGCCGAACGGTTCGCGCAGGCCCTGGCAATGGCCGCGCCGACGCCCCAGAAAGCGTCGCAAGACGGCTCGGGGCGCCGCGCGGGCGCGGCCTTCGCGCAGTGTAATTGACACTGCCAACCAATCTCGGCAGATTGCCGGAGGGAGGAAGGCGTGCGAACCCAGGTCTGTATCATAGGCGGCGGCCCTTCGGGGCTTTTGCTTGCGCAATCGCTGTCCCGGGCGGGCATCGACTCGATCGTGATTGAGCGCCGCTCGCGCGCCCATGTGCTGTCGCGCATCCGCGCAGGCGTGCTGGAATGGGGCAGCGTCGAGATGCTGGACGCGGCTGGAACCGGCGCCCGCGCCCATGCCGAGGGTTTCGTCCATTCCGGCACCTATCTGGCGGCGCGCAACCGCGGCTTTCGCATCGACTTTCAGGCCCGCGTCGGCCGCCGCGTCATGGTCTACGGCCAGACCGAGGTGACCCATGACCTTTACGATGCCTGCGACGCGACGGGCGGGCGGGTGATCGACGAGGCCGAGGGCGTCATGCTGCACGGATTGCCCGACCGGCCCCATGTCACCTATCGCAAGAGCGGCGCCGAACATCGCATCGATTGCGACTGGATCGCCGGCTGCGACGGCTTTCACGGCCCATCGCGCGCGGCGATACCGGGCGACATCCTGAAGACCTTCGAGAAGATCTATCCGTTCGGCTGGCTCGGCATCTTGTCCCAGACCCCGCCGGTCTCCGACGAATTGATCTATGCCAACCACGAACGCGGCTTCGCGCTATGTTCGATGCGCAACGAGCATCTCAGCCGCTATTACATCCAGGTGCCGCTCGAAGACCGGGTCGAGCGCTGGTCCGATCAGGCGTTCTGGGACGAGTTGCGCCGCCGCATCCCACACGATGCAGCCGAAAGCCTGACCACCGGACCGTCGATCGAGAAATCCATCGCGCCCTTGCGTTCCTTCGTGGCCGAGCCGATGCGCTGGGGGCGGCTCTTTCTGGTCGGCGACGCCGCCCATATCGTGCCACCGACCGGCGCCAAGGGACTGAACCTTGCCTTTTCCGATGTCCATTACCTGTCGCGGGCCCTGATCGCCCATTACCACGACGGCGCCGGGGACCTGATCGAGACCTATTCGGCCGATGCGCTTTCCCGGGTGT
>JASBUM010000272.1 GCA_030147905.1 Acidimangrovimonas sp. | reverse complement strand
CGAGACCGCCACCAGGCTGGGTTGGGGCGTCATCGGCGGTTCGCTGGTGCTGACGCTGCTGACGCCGCTGGTGATATAGGAGGAGAAGGGATGCGATATCTCACCGACCGCAAGCGCGCCGAGGGGCTGGGCGCCGCCCATAGCGGAACCCGTCACCATTGGCAGATGCAGGTCTCGGCCGTGGCGCTGGCGATCCTGGTCCCGCTCTTCATCTTTACCTTCGGCGCGATCCTGGGCGCGCCATACGAGGCGGTGCGCGCCTATTACGCGCAACCGTTTCCGGCGATCGTGGCAGGGCTGACGCTGATCGTGGGTCTTTATCATTTCCGCATGGGCGCGCAGATCATGATCGAGGATTACGCCGCCGGCCTGACCCGCCAGGTGCTGATCATCGCCACCGCCTGCCTCAGCTACGCCGCCATGGCCGTGGGTCTTCTCGGCCTGATCCGCCTGGCGCTGTGAGAGAACGGAGCATCGAAGAATGGCAGCTTACGAATACGAGATCCATGACTATGACGTGGTTGTGGTCGGCGCCGGCGGCTCGGGGCTTCGCGCCACTTTGGGCATGGCCGAACAGGGATTGCGCACCGCCTGCGTGACCAAGGTCTTTCCGACCCGCAGCCATACCGTGGCGGCCCAGGGCGGTATCGCCGCGTCGCTTTCCAACATGGGGCCCGACCATTGGCAGTGGCACATGTATGACACGATCAAGGGCTCGGACTGGCTGGGCGATACCGATGCGATGGAATATCTCGCCCGCGAGGCGCCCAAGGCGGTTTACGAGCTTGAGCATTACGGCGTGCCCTTCTCGCGCACCGAGGAAGGCAAGATCTATCAGCGCCCCTTCGGCGGCCATACCACCGAATTCGGCGAGGGCCCGCCGGTGCAGCGCACCTGTGCCGCAGCCGACCGCACCGGCCATGCCATTCTGCACACGCTCTATGGTCAGTCGCTGAAGCAGAAGGCCGAGTTCTTCATCGAATATTTTGCCATTGACCTGATCGTCACCGATGGCGCCTGCGCCGGCGTGGTGTGCTGGAAGCTCGACGATGGCACCATCCATGTCTTCAACGCCAAGATGACGGTGCTGGCCACCGGCGGCTATGGCCGGGCGTTCTTCTCCGCCACCTCTGCCCATACCTGCACCGGTGACGGCGGTGGCATGGTGGCGCGGGCCGGGCTGGCATTGCAGGATATGGAATTCGTGCAGTTCCACCCCACCGGGATCTATGGCGCGGGCTGCCTGATCACCGAGGGAGCGCGCGGCGAGGGTGGCTATCTGACCAATTCGAATGGCGAGCGGTTCATGGAACGCTATGCGCCCCATTACAAGGATCTGGCCAGCCGCGACGTGGTCAGCCGCTGCATGACGCTGGAGATCCGCGAGGGCCGCGGCGTGGGCACCGAGGGCGATCACATCCACCTCAACCTCAGCCATCTGCCGCCCGAGACGCTGCGCGAGCGCCTGCCCGGCATTTCCGAAAGCGCGCGCATCTTCGCCGGCGTCGATGTCACCAAGGAGCCGATCCCGGTTCTGCCGACCGTCCACTACAACATGGGCGGGATCCCGACCAATTACTGGGGCGAGGTGCTCGACCCGACGGCGGATGACCCCGATCGCGTCTTCCCCGGCCTGATGGCGGTGGGCGAGGCCGGCTGCGCCTCGGTCCATGGCGCCAACCGTCTGGGATCGAATTCGCTGATCGACCTTGTGGTTTTCGGCCGTGCCGCCGCGATCCGCGCCGGCAAGGTGGTCGATGCGGGGGCGACGAACGCGACGGTCAACCGCGACGGCGTCGATCGTGCGCTTGATCGTTTCGATGCGCTGCGCCATGCCAAGGGCAATGTTCCCACCGCCGAATTGCGGCTTGAGATGCAAAAGACGATGCAGGCCGACGCTGCCGTCTTCCGCACCGACAAGACGCTGGCCGAGGGGGTGAAGAAAATGGAAGCGGTGGCGGCCAAGCTTGACGATCTCCATGTCTCCGACCGGTCGCTGGTGTGGAACAGCGACCTGATGGAGACGTTGGAGCTGACCAATCTGATGCCCAACGCGCTGGCCACGATCCAGGGTGCCGAGGCGCGCAAGGAAAGCCGCGGCGCCCACGCGCATGAGGATTACCCCGAGCGCGACGACGCCAATTGGCGCAAGCACACCCTGGCGCGGGTCGCGGGCAACAAGGTCACGCTGTCCTATCGTCCCGTTCATGTCGATCCGCTGACCAAGCAGGATGAAGGCGGCATCGACCTGGCCAAGATCGCGCCCAAGAAACGGGTCTATTGAGGAGGCTGCACGATGGTTCAGTTCACCCTGCCGAAAAACTCGAAGATCCGCACCGGCAAGACCTGGCCGCGGCCTGAAGGCACCAATATCCGCAAGTTCCAGATCTACCGCTGGTCGCCCGACGATGGCGAGAACCCGCGGGTCGACACCTATTTCCTCGACATGGACAAATGCGGGCCGATGGTCCTGGACGCGCTGATCAAGATCAAGAACGAGATCGACCCGACGCTGACCTTCCGCCGTTCCTGCCGCGAGGGGATCTGCGGATCCTGCGCGATGAATATCGGCGGGATCAATACCCTGGCCTGTATCTACGGGCTCGACGAGGTCGAGGGCGACGTCAAGATCTACCCGCTGCCGCATATGCCGGTGGTCAAGGATCTGGTCCCGGATCTGACGCATTTCTACGCCCAGCACGCCTCGATCATGCCCTGGCTCGAGACCAAGACCAACCGCCCGGCCAAGGAATGGCGCCAGTCGATCGAGGATCGCAAGAAGCTCGACGGGCTTTATGAATGCGTGATGTGCGCCTCGTGCTCGACCGCGTGCCCCAGCTATTGGTGGAACGGCGATCGCTATCTCGGCCCGGCCGCGCTGTTGCATGCCTATCGCTGGATCATCGACAGCCGCGATGAGGCCACGGGCGAGCGGCTCGACGGGCTTGAAGATCCGTTCAAGCTTTATCGTTGCCACACGATCATGAACTGCACCAAGACCTGCCCCAAGGGTCTGAATCCGGCCAAGGCGATCGCCGAGATCAAGAAGATGATGGTCGAGCGCATCGTCTGAGCGCGCGTTGCCCATAGGGGCGGCGCGCGTGCCATGGTATGATCCGTCCCGGCATGGCTCGGGGGGGAACATGGCGCGCGATCTGACATTGCTGGTCGGCACGACCAAGGGTGCCTTTCTGATTTCCGGCGGCGGCGGCCGCTCCGGCTGGGCGGTTTCCGGGCCGCACTGCCAAGGCTGGCCCATCAACCACATGGCGGGTGATGCCGCAACCGGGTCGCTTTGGGCCGGCGGCGGTGGGCCGTGGCACGGGGCTGGCGTCTGGCGTTCCGAAGACGGCGGCGAAAGCTGGAGCTTGACGAAATTCAGCCGTGGCATGGGCGACGATTTCATCGACAACGATCCCGAAACGGCGGCGCAGCTGGGCATGATGCCGGCGCCGCCGGCGCTGTTCGACGGCGGGGTGGATGCGATCTGGTCGCTGCGCCGCGCGGGCAAGCGGCTATATGCCGGGGCGAAGCCTGCGGCGCTGTTCGTCAGCGACGACGACGGCGCAAGCTGGACCAAGCTTGGCGCGCTCAACGAACATCCGTCGGCGGCCGGGTGGGAGCCGGGCGCGGCCGGACTGACCCTGCATAGTATCGTGACCGCCCCCGATGCGCCGGGCAAGCTTTGGGTCGGGATCTCGGCCGCCGGGGTCTTCGCCTCGGAAGACGATGGCGCAAGCTGGGAACGGCGCAACCGGCGTTCCAACGCCGGCGGCAGCGATGCCCATCTCCATCCGGCCGCGGGCAAGGACGGCGATACCGGCCTGTGCGTGCATAACGTCGTGCGTGCGCCTGCCGCGTCGGGCGACCGGCTCTATCAGCAAAATCACCATGGCGTTTTCCGCAGCCGCGACGGCGGGCGTAGCTGGGACGACATCACCGCGGGTCTGCCTTCGACCTTCGGCTTTCCGATCCATGTCCATCCCCGCGACCCCGAGAGGATCTGGACCCTGCCGCTCAACGGTGACAATGCCGGGCGATTCCCGCCCGAGGCCCGTGCCGCGGTCTGGCATTCGCGCGACGGCGGCGCAAGCTGGCAGGCGCAGCGCGAAGGGCTGCCGCAGCGTGATTGCTATTTCACCGTTTTGCGTCAGGCGATGACCGGCGACAGTTGTGACCCGGCCGGGGTCTATTTCGGCACCAATACCGGTTCGATCTTCGCCAGTTTCGACGAGGGCGAAAACTGGTCCGAGATCGCGCGTCACTTGCCGACGGTTCTGGGGCTCGAGGTGATCGAGCGCATGTAGAGGTGCGCGCGTCACTTGCCTCCGGCGGCGGGATGGGCCAGACCGGCGGCCATGGCCCTCTTTCCGATTGTCATCCTTCTTGTCCTTGCCGTCATGTGGTGGCGGCGTCGCGGCTCGACCCTGACGCGGGCCTGCCGCTGGCGCGAGATCCGTCCCGAACCCGCCGCGGCCAGTTGCCATTTCCAATGTGCGGCCTGCGGAGCGGAATGCGACCTTCCGCGCGGCAAGCGGCCCCGCGCCTGTCTGCGGCCCGCGCCCGACCCGCGGAATCGCGATTGACCCGGCCGGGCGCGGGCGCCATCTTCGCCGCGATCGTGCAGGAGCTGCGATGAAACCCGAAAGCCCCGAATCTGCGGCGCCCGGGGATGCCGATGCGCGCCGCGCCCTGGCGCCGGTGATCTGCTATCCGGTCGAAACCCTTCCGCGCCCGGATATCGGCGCCTATCGCGCGGCCGCCCAAGGCATGACGCTGGTCGAAACCGTGACCGTGCCGCCGCGCGAGGCGCGCGCCTTTCGCGTGGGCTGCGGCCAGATCTTCCGCATCCTTTGCGCCGAGGGGCCGCAGGTTGGCGATTTGAACCTGTGGAACGCCAAGGACCTGTCCGAACGTTTCTATTCGGGCAAGACCCGCGCGCTTCACGGCACCCATGTCTCGACCGGCGACCGGCTTTGGTCTTCCTTCCCCGCGCTGCGGCCGATGGCCACGATCACGCGCGACACGCTTGACTGGTACGGGTTCGACGCCTTCGGCGGTGCGGTGCATGACGTGATCGGCACGCGCTGCGACCCCTACACCCATAATCTGCTATCGGGCGGGCAATATCACCATTGCTGCCATTCCAATCTGACCCGCGCGCTGGCCGGGGAAACCGGTCTGCCCCTTGATCAGGCCGAGCCCCATGTCCATGACGTCCTCAATGTCTTCATGTGCACCGGTTTCACTCGCGATACCGGCCAGTATTTCATGAAGGCCAGCCCGGTGCGGCCGGGCGATTATCTGGAATTCTTCGCCGAGATCGATCTTCTGGGTGCGCTTTCGGCCTGTCCGGGCGGGGATTGCGGCACTGTCCATTCCTCGGATCGGGCGGCGTGCCATCCGCTCGAGGTGCAGATCTTCGCGCTGAAGAACGGGCCGCCACGTGGCTGGCGGGCGCCGGGCAGGTCGAGCTACGACGGCAGCCACGGCCTTTAGCTGTCGCGCGAGGGGCCTAGCCGATATGCGTGGTGACCGCGCCGAGGCCTTCGATCTCTACCCGGCAGATGGCGCCGCGGGGCAGGGCGCCCACGCCCGCCGGCGTGCCGGTATAGATCAGATCGCCCGGTGCCAGGGCGACCAGCGCCGAGAGATAGGCAATGACATCACGCACCGGCCAGATCATCTGCGCCAGATCGCCATCCTGGCGCAGCGCGCCGTCGACATGGCAGGTCAGCCGGCCGCGTGCCGGGTGGCCGCATTCGCTCGCGGGAACCAGCGCCCCGCATACCGCCGAATGATCGAAGGCCTTGCCCATGTCCCAGGGCCGGCGCATGGCCTTGGCCTCGGCCTGTAGATCGCGCCGGGTCAGATCGTTGCCGGGGGCATAGCCCCAGATGTGGGCTTCGGCCCCGGCGGGGGCGATGTCTTGCCCGCCACGGCCGATCGCCACCACCAGTTCGGCCTCGAAATGCAGATCGGACGTGGCCGGCGGATAGGGGATCGCGGCACCGTCGCCGACCAGCGCATCGGCCGGTTTGGTAAAGAAGAACGGCGGTTCGCGATCGGGGTCGTTGCCCATCTCGCGGGCGTGGTCGGCATAATTGCGCCCGACACAGAAGATCCGGCGGACGGCGAAACGCTCGGAGCTGTTGCGCACGGCGACGCTTGCGACCGCGGGCGGTGGAAGGACGAAGCCGGTCATCGGTGAACCCCTTGGGGAAAATGCGGGCCTTACGGCGCCATGGTGAAGCACTGCACGTTGCGCGCCTGAAGCTGGCGGCAGGCCAGATCCGCCTGGTCTTGCGACAGCCCGACGAAATTGGCGGCGAAGCCATTGGGGTGGCGTACGACCTTGCGCTGCGAACCACTCAGGAAGCCGCCCTGCGCAAGCGCGGTCTCCAGCAGTTTCCGTTCGGCCTGGGCGCGGCTGTAGAAACGGCCCAGCGTGATCGCCCAGTTGCTCCCCCCCGAACCCGACATCCGTCCGATGACCTGCTGCGGCGCGCTGGCCGGGGCATTGCCCGGCGCGCTGACGGAGGCAAAGACGATCTCGGGGCGGGCCTGCTGGGGGCTGGTGGTGGCGGGGCCGGCGACCGCGGCTGCCGACGAGGTGGCCTCGATGTTGCTGATCGTGGCGGGCGCCTGTGCGGGCCGCGTGGCCACGGCCACCTTCTGGACGGCGGGTGCGGCGGTTGCGGGGATCGTCGCGGCGGAGGCCGCGGCCAGCGTGGCGACGGCCGGCTGGACCCTCGGCGCCCCGTTCGGTGCCTGCACTTCGGATGCCGGCACGGTCGCCAGCCTGCGCACCTTGGGCGCGGGTTCACGCTGTGCGATCTCGGTCGGGCGGGGCGCGGGCGCGATCGCCAGTGTCTGCGGCGCCTGCGGGCTGAAGGGCGTGTCGGCCGCATTGGCCGTGCCCGCATCGGTGCGTGCCGCGACACGGGTCACGCCGCCGGCGGCCGGGTTGTTCCCGTCCGGTCGGGGTGCCGGGGTGATCGTCGCGGCCGAGGCCACCGTCCGGGCACCGCCCGACGCGCTTCCCGGGGTGGTGATCGTCGCGTCGACTGCCGCCGCAACCTGCTCGGCGACGATCTTGAGGTTCATCTCCTGTGCCACCTGGCGGGCCAGAAGATCGGCCTGTCCGGGCTGCAGCGTGTCACCCGGTCGCGGTTCCGGCCGGATGCTGGAGGCCACGGCGATATAGCCGCCGGTGCCGGTGGTGATGAGTTGCGTCTTGTGGCGCGCGGCCGAGGCGATCAGCTGCGGGGCAAGGAAGCTCAGGTCGGGCTTGACCGGCGGCCGCACGGTGACGTTCTCGGGGATCCGGCTGAAGTAGGTGTTGAACAGCCGTGCCATCCGCCGGTTGCGGTCGGCGACCGAACGCGCACCGAAGATGACGCCCAGCAGGCGCTTGTTGCCATGTTTGGCCGAGGCCACGAGATTGAAGCCCGAGGCCCAGGTGAAGCCGGTCTTCATCCCGTCCGCGCCCGGGTAGCTCTCGAGAAACTTGCGGTTGGTGCTGTAGACGGTGGCGATGCCCGCGAAGGTCTCGCGGCGCGAGAAGATGTTGTAATATTGCGGAAAGTCATAGAAGACATGGCGCGCAAGAATGGCGATGTCATGGGCCGTCGACATATGGCCGCGCCGCGTCAGACCGTTGGCGTTCTTGAAGGTCGAATTGCGCATTCCCAGCGCCTGGGCAGTGCGGTTCATGACCTTGGCGAACCCGGCCTCGTCGCCGCCGATGGCGTCGCCTATCGCGGCGGCGGCATCGTTGGCCGACTTCACCGCAGCCGCGCGGATCAGGTAGCGCAGGGCGATCTTCTCGCCGGTGCGCAGGCCCAGCCGTGACGGCTCCTGATGTGCGGCGTTGGCCGATACGTCGATCTGCGTATCCAGGGTCAGCCCGCCGCGCTGGATCTCCTCGAAGGTGATGTAGAGCGTCATCAGCTTGGTCAGCGACGCCGGATAGAGCCGCGTGTCGGCATTGTTCGAATAGAGAATCTTGCCGGTTCGCATGTCCATGATGATCGCCGCATAGGGCGCCGCATAGGCTGCGGCGGAATGCATGGCGTAAATCACTGTCGTCGCGACGGCGATCAGAATCCAGCGCACACGCTGGCCCAAGCTCGGTCCCACGGTTCCGGCCCTTTTCCTGCCTCTTGTCGACTCTTTGTTCACAGAGTCTTGACTGCTTCGTTTCACGATAACAGAAGCCGGGCGACCCGAAAACCCATTTTGTTTCAAGGTATTTCTTCTTCGTTATCGCAAATGGTCACCGGCGGCCGGGTGTCCGCGCCGGCCCGCGTTCAGCCGGCCAGTCCGTGAAAAGGGCCGGCGGACGTTGCGACTATTCGAATTGCATCGGCTTGGCGCGGCTCAACCAGGCCCTGTGTCCGCAAGAAGTGCGTCCACAAGCGCTGGCAGCTCCCCCAGGTCGCCTATGCGGCGATAGCGCGGCGCCCCGGTGGGCTCGGGCGCATGTTCGAGCGTCCAGGTCAGCGGATGCGGCACATGCACGGCCCAGCCGCCGGCCTCGAGCGCGGGCAGAACATCCGAAAGCAGCGAATTTCCGACCATCATCGCGCCTTCGGGGCCGGTGCCGTGGCGGCTGAACAGCCGGGCGTAGACATCCGCGGTCTTGGCGCTGACCACCTCGACCGCGTCGAAATGCGCGCCCAGCCCCGATTGGGCGAGCTTGCGTTCCTGATCGAGCAGATCACCCTTGGTGATCAGCACCAGCCGGTAGCGCCCGGCCAGCGCCGCCACCGTATCTTCGGCCGCAGGCAACAACTCGATCGGGGTTTCGAGCATCGCGCGGCCGGCCTCGACCAGCTCGCCGATGACGCGCGCCGGCACCCGCCCGTCGGTGACCTCGATCGCGGTCTCGATCATCGAAAGGGTGAAGCCCTTCACGCCAAAGCCGTAATGGCCGAGGTTGCGCCGTTCGGCCGAGAGAAGGCGCGCGTGCAACGTATCGGGATCCGTATAGGCGGCCAGCAGGTCGGCGAACCGCTCCTGCGTCAGGCGGAAATAGGTTTCGTTCTGCCACAGGGTATCGTCGGCGTCGAAACCGATGGTGGTAAATCGCGCGTTCATCGCCCCTCCGTCGCATCCGGCGAACCCCGCGGGCGATTCTCGGGCTGCATGCCCGCGTCCCTCCGCGGATTTGACCGGACGCCCCTCTTTCCTCATGGCGTGCAGCGGTTATATTAGCCCGCAAGCACCATGCGGAGATTGCGGAGCCCTTGCCTTGACTATCTCACCCCCGACGATGGCGGACAAGAAGGACGGCCGGGACGGCGATTCCGGACTGCTGACGGAAACCAAGACCCGGACGCAGCGGCCGCCGCTTTACAAGGTGCTGCTTCTCAATGACGATTACACGCCGATGGAATTCGTTGTACATGTGCTTGAACGGTTCTTCGGGCTGAGCCATGCCCAGGCGTTCGAAATCATGCTGACGGTGCACAAGAAGGGGCTTGCGGTGGTCGGCGTCTTCTCGTTCGAGGTGGCGGAGACGAAGGTGGCCCAGGTGATGGATTTTGCCCGTCGTCACCAGCATCCGCTGCAATGCACCATGGAAAAGGAATGATGCCGCGCGGCGGCTGATCTCATGCGTGCCTCCCGTCTTATCCATGCGCTTGACAGCGGCGCGATCGTCTTGCCGCCGGACGGCTCCGTCGCGGTGCTGCGTCCGCGCGCCGGCGATGACCTCGGTGCGCGGCCTGCGGCGCGGCTGAGACTTTTCCAGGGTTTCCGCCCCGATTACGATGCGCTCGCCGCCGCAGGCTACAGGGTGGCCCCGCGCCCCGAGGGAAGCCATGCCGCGGCCGTGGTCTGCCTGCCGCGGGCCCGCGCCGAGGCCGAGGCGCTGATTGCGCGCGCGGCGCGGATGGTGCCCGCCGGGGCGCCGGTGATCGTCGACGGCGACAAGATCGACGGGGTCGACGCGCTCTGGCGCGCGTGCCGGGCGCGGGTGGAATTGAGCGCGGCCCTCTCGAAGGCCCATGGACGGATCTTCGCCTTTGCCGCCCCGGACGAGGCTGCCGGCGTCTTCGCCGACTGGGCCGAGCGCGGGCAGCCGCGGCGTCTTGCCGGCGGTCAGCAGGTGACGGCCGGTGTCTTTTCCGCCGACGGTGTCGATCCCGGCTCGGCCATGCTGGCGGCGGCTCTGCCGGCGCGACTGCCGGCGCGGGTGGTCGATCTGGGGGCGGGGTGGGGTTATCTTTCCGTTGCGGCGCTGGCCCGCGCGGGTGTCGAGCGGCTCGATCTCGTCGAGGCGGAAATCGTTGCGCTCGATTGTGCGAAGGCCAATGTCATCGACGCCCGCGCGCGATTCCACTGGGCCGATGCAACCCGGTTCCACCCCGAGGGGGCGGCCGGCGCGGTGATCATGAACCCGCCGTTCCACAGCGGCCGCAATGCCGATCCGGCTTTGGGCGCGGCCTTCATCGCGGCCGCGGCGGGCATGCTTGCGCCTTCCGGCACGTTATGGATGGTTGCCAACCGCCATCTGCCCTACCACGCCGCGCTGGACGAGACCTTCCGCGAGGTCGAGGAGATCGGCGGCGACAGCCGGTTCCGTCTCGTCCGTGCTGCCCGCCCCCGCGACCGCCGCGCCCGCGCGGCGTAATCCCCGTCACTCGATCAGGATCGCAGACATGTCCCTTTCACTTTCCGGAAAGACCGCCATCGTCACCGGCGCGGCGAATGGCATCGGCCTGGCGATCGCGCGCCATTTCGTCGAGAAGGGCGCCAATGTGATGTTCGCCGACATGGACGAGGCGCGCCTCGTGGCCGAGGTCGGGGACGCCGCGCGCAAGGAGGAGGCGGTGCGCTACTTCGCCGGCGACCTGCGCGAGAAGCTGGCCATCGCGAACCTGCTGTCGGCCACGGTCGATGCGTTCGACCGGATCGACGTGGTGGTCAACGCCGTGCGCCAGGTGATGCCGTCCGATCCGCTATCGGCCGAGGCGGACAACGTCGCCGACATGCTGGAGCAGAACATGTTCACCAGTCTGCGCGTGTCGCAGATGGCCGCGCGCAGGATGATCGCGATCGCGGAACGCGAGGGGGTGCTTGACGGTCAGGTCGGCGCGATCGTCAACATCACCTCGATCGCGGCGCGGGTCACGAGGCCCGAGCTTCTGGGCTATTCGATCAGTTGCGCGGCGCTGGAGCAGATGACGCGCTCGCTTGCCGTCGCGCTGGCGCCCGAGCGCATCCGCGTCAATGCCGTCGCGTTCGGCAGCGTCATGAGCGCGAGCCTCAAGGCCGCGCTGAAGGAAAAGCCGGAGATGCGCGATGCCATCGTCGAGGGCACGCCGATGGGGCGCATCGCGGCACCGGGTGAGCTGGCCGAGGCGGTGCAGTTCCTGGCCTCGGACGCCGCGGCCTTCGTCACCGGGCATGTGCTGACGGTGGATGGCGGGCGCAGTCTCGTCGATGCGGTGCGCGCCGCAGCGCACTGACCGGGGCCATATCGACGGGGGCGCATCGACCGGGGCGCATCGACCGGCGGGGTGGCGGGCGGGGTGGCCGCTGCCGCCCTTCCCGCGCGTTTCTCATTGAGGATAGGCAGCCGCGCAGGCATCGATCGCGCGCGCAGCCGATGCCGCCAGTTCGCGTCGCTTGGCTTCCAGCGCGGCCAGCTTGTGGCGTGCCTCGCCCAGATCGATCGCCACAGGCCGCTCCACCACTCGCGGCACGTCGGTCAGGCACATCCCGCCCGCCCCGGCAAGTGTCGGGCCGTCAAGGCTTCCGTAGGCGCCGCAGAAACGGAATTCCGACGAGGTGACGGTTTCGCGCTGCATGCCGTAGCCGCGGGCGATGTCGCGCTGCAAGCCGGCGATCAGCCCGTCGACGACCTTGAGGTCGTGATTGGCGCGGGCCACGCATTGCTGCTGCGGCGTGGCACAGGCCGCGAGGCCGAGGACGAGGGCAAGCGCGGCAAGGCGAGGCGTAGGGCCCATGGCGGCATCCGTTATGCGGGGTTGGCTCGGGCCAGATTATCCCGCCCCGCCGTCGGCGCCAATTCGGAACTTGCGCCTCGGGCGTGATCGGCGCAAATCTGGCGCCCGTCCGCGCCGCCCGTCCGGCCGCGGGCAGGGATGGGCCGGGGAACCGGCACGAGGACAGGAGAATTCCCTGCGATGGATGCCGACTTCGACGACCGCAAGGCGCGTGCCGCGCATTGGTTCGCAACGCTGCGCGACACGATCGTCGACGCCTTCGAAAGGCTCGAGGATGCGGCCACCCCCCAAGGCGGTGCCGGCGCCCGCTTCGAGCGCAGCCTCACCCGCCGCGAGGCCGAGGATGGCGGCGACGCCGGCGGCGGCGAGATGAGCGCGCTGCGCGCCGGGCGCGTGTTCGAAAAGGTCGGCGTCAACATCTCCACCGTTCATGGCCGGCTGGGCGCGGCGGCACAGCGCGCGATGGCGGCGCGTGGCGTGCCGGGCATGGCCGAGGATCCGCGTTTCTGGGCCGCGGGGATCTCACTGGTGGCGCATATGCAAAATCCCCATGTGCCCGCGGTCCATATGAACACGCGCATGTTCTGGACCCCTCATGCCTGGTGGTTCGGCGGTGGAAGCGACCTCAACCCTTGCATCGAATATGCAGAGGACACGGCCCATTTCCATGCCGTCCTGCGCGCCCATTGCGACCGGCATGACGCCCAGTACTACCCCCGGTTCCGCGACTGGGCGGACAGCTATTTCTTCATCCCGCACCGGAACCGGGCGCGCGGTGTCGGCGGCATCTTCTTCGACGATCTCAATTCCGGCGACTGGGAGGCCGACTTCGCCTTCGTCAGCGATGTGGGGCGGGCCTTCCTGCCGGCCTTCGTGCCGCTGGTGGAACGCCGCCGGGATCAACCCTGGGGCGCCCCCGAACGCGAGACGCAGCTTGTCCATCGCGGACTCTATGCCGAATACAACCTGCTTTACGATCGCGGCACGCGTTTCGGTCTGGAGACCGGCCATGATCCTGCCGCCGTGCTTATGAGCCTGCCGCCTCTGGCACGCTGGCCCTGAGCTTGCCGGGCAGGGCGCGGATCGTCTCCGATCCGGTGTCAAACCGCCAGAATGACTTGAATGCCGGGTGAAGACCCCGTCTTTTCGGGCGAATCGGTGCCGGTATGGCCGGATATCGGTGGCAAGATCCTGCCACCTTCGCCGTTGCGGCGGTCGCGGCCTATCACGATCCGATTGCAATGCATTGAGCTCGCGCCATCTATGGATTTCAAGGTTCCGCGTCGCGGCAGCGGATCGACAAGCCGCGAAAGGCGCAAGTTACACCACCAGGAGGGAATTTGATGAAGCTTCCAATCGTGATCGTTTCGATGTCGCTGGCCGCGCTGGCCGGC
>JASBUM010000170.1 GCA_030147905.1 Acidimangrovimonas sp. | reverse complement strand
CGGCGCATGCTGGGCGATGCCCTGACCGAGGCCGGCTTCCAGACCACCAGCTATGCGCGCGCGACCGAATTCGAGGCGGCGCTGAAGCGAGGCGCGCCCGATGTCTGTCTGGTCGATCTCGGGCTGCCGGATCGCGACGGTCTGGCGCTGGTGCATCGGCTCGCGCTCGAGTCGGGGGCGGCGATCATCATCATCTCGGGCAGGGGGCAGGTGCAGGATCGGGTGACGGGGCTGGAGCTGGGCGCGGATGATTACATCATCAAGCCCTTCGATCCGGCCGAGGTGGTTGCGCGGGTGCGCGTACGGCTTCGCGGCGCGCGCCCGGCGACGATGCCGCGTGCCGGCGAGGTGGCGCATTTCGGTCCATGGCAGGCCCATTTCGATCGCTACGTTCTGGTTGCGCAGGACGGCGAGGAAATCCCCTTCACCCATGCCGAGGGGGAGGTGCTGCGGCTGTTTCTGGACGCGCCGCGCAGGCTTCTGTCACGCGCCCAGATGCAGGAGGCGCTGGGCGGTCAGGCGGGCGACAGTTTCGACCGCGCGATGGATGTCCGGGTGTCGCGGCTGCGCACCAAGCTGCGCGACGACCCCAAGAACCCCCGGCTGATCAAGACGATCTACGGGGCCGGGTATCTGTTCATGGGGGACGTCACATGGCGCTGATCGTCATCCGGCACTGATCAGCGGCACAGGGCGGCGCCGATGCGCCGGCGCACCTCCAGCGGCTCGGCCTCGATCGCGCCGGCCAGCCGGGCCAGATCCGCCCGCGCCGCGTGCAACTGGTCGATCAGCGAGATGATGATGCCCAGCGCGTCATCCTCGAGGTTGAAATCCTCGGCCAGTTCGCACAGCAGCTCGATCCGGGCACGGGCGACCGGATCGTAGAGCCGGCGGCCGTCGGCACCTCGGAGCGGTTCGATGAAATGCTGGCTGACGAAGATCTCCAGCCGTGCGTGGTCGAGCGTGCCGATTGCGCCTAGAAGCTCCTCTTCGCTATAGAGTATGGCCATCACCGGGATCCTCCCCTGCGGGGGTCGTAACGGTGGCTCTCGCGCCAGCGTGTCATGAAATCGGCCAGTTCGTCGTCGACCTCGCGCGGAAGCACGATGCGCAGTTCCACCAGTTGGTCACCGGCGCGCTCGCTGCCCTGGGGCTTGATCCCCCGTCCGCGCAGCCGCAGCACCTGCCCCGAACTGGCGCCGCGCGGCACCGTCAGGTTGACCGGCCCGGCGATGGTCGGGGCGGCGACCTTCGCGCCCAGCACGGCCTCGTCGAGCGTGATCGGCAGGACCGAATGGATGTCGTCGCCTTCGCGGCGGAAATCCGGATGGGGCCGGACAGACAGCGTCACCAGCGCATCGCCCGGCTTGCCGCCGCCCTGGCCGGGCGCCCCCTTGCCGCGCAGGCGCAGGGTCTGGCCGTCGTTCGCGCCCGCCGGGATCGACACTTCCAGCCGTGCGCCGTCGGGAAGGGTGATGGGCTTGCGCGCGCCCCGCACCGCGTCGAGAAAATCGATGTCGAGCGCATAGCGGATATCGGCGCCATGCGCGGCCCCGCCGCCACCGAAGGCGCCGCCCCAGCCGCGGAAGCCGCCGCCGCCGCCGCCCGTTTCGCCGCCGCGACCGCGGCCGCGCAGGATCTCGGCGAAGATCTCCGCCGGGTCGAAGCCCTGGCCGTCGGCATGGGCGTCCTGTCCACCGCCGCGCCCGCCCCCATAGCCCGGCCCGAAGCCGCCGCCACCGCCGGCGCCGCCACCCGGGCCGCCGGCGAAATCGCGGTAGAAATGGCGCTGGGCGCGCTCGGCACCGGTGGCGTCGATCTCGCCCCGGTCGAAACGGGCCCGCGTCTGGGGATCCTTCAACAGGTCGTAGGCCGCCGAGGCGGCCTTGAACCGGGCCTCGGCC
>JASBUM010000270.1 GCA_030147905.1 Acidimangrovimonas sp. | reverse complement strand
GCGTGAACGGCTGCGCGACAAAAATGCCGCGCGCAAATTCTTCGAGTGGATTCATTCCTTCTCCTTTCGCTTTGGCTCGCACAGCCCACCGCGAAAAGAGGGCAGGCCCGCTAGTAAAGCGGCCCGACCACCAGCGCCTTGCCGCGCGCGCGCAGCGAAACCTTGGTATCGACAGGCACTTCGGTCCAGTCTGACGTTGCGCCACCTGGCCAGATCACCCGCACCTCGGCCGTCGTCGCGCCGCCCAGGCCGAAATGCACGGGCGTCATATGGCCCGAGGCATGGCCACCGCCGACGGTGATTTCCTGGTCCTGGAACCGCCCGCCGGCCCGCAATTCGACCCAGGCGCCCACCGCATAGGCATTGCCGCCTCGGTCCATCCGCGGCTGCACCTCAAGCCAATGCGCGGCGCCCGCGGTGTCGTTTTGCCAGATCTCCAGCGGCGCGCGGCGATTGACCACGACCAGATCAAGCCGCCCGTCGCGGTTGAGATCCACCAGCGCCGCGCCGCGCGACCGTGCCACCGAGGCCACGCCGGCCTGCGCCCCGCGTTCGACGAAGGTGCCGTCGGCGCGCTGCATCAGCAGGTTGTTGGGGTCCTTCGCGGCATTCGACGGCATCTGATCGACATTGCCCTTGGCGATGAACAGATCGGCGCGGCCGTCGTTGTTGACGTCGCCAAACTCGGCATGCCAGCCGGTCGAAGGCCGGCCGTCGTCGCCGAGATAGGGCCGCTGCGCATAGGTGCCGATGGAATAGGGCGCCGCCTTGAGCGTGCCGTGATCGTTCAATTGCAGCAATTGATCGCCCATCGAGGTCGTCATCACATCGGGATAGCCGCTACCCGACAGATCGTAGCTGGCGATCCCCATGCCCCACAACGAGACCTGCGGCCAGCCCTCTGCCTTGGTATATTGGCGCAGCGGGTTGAGGTGCCACATCTGTTCATAGCCGCCGCGCACGTAATATTGCCGGTCGTTCGAGATCCGCAGATCGGGATGGCCGTCGCGCCGCCAATCCGAGATCAGCATCGAAAGCGCGCAAAACCCCGGCTTCAACGCCACCGCCGGGCCGAAATGCCGGCCCTGGGGGCGCACCAGAAAATTGGTGTCGCAGGCGAAGAACGGCCCCTTGGGATTGCTGCGGTCGACATAATTGCCGATCGCCAGCGTCGGCCAGCTTTGCCCCGCCTCCCAGGTCGCGGAAAAGGCGGTGGTCCAGCGGTTGCCCGGATCGAGCCCCCAGGCGCGGGTGACATCGGTGAAACGGCAATCCGGCCCGCCCTTCAGGATCGCGTTGCCGCCCGCCCGCATCACGAAAAGATCGACCCAACCGTCGCCGTCGATATCGATCGGATAGGCCCCGGTGACATCGGAAAAGGCCGGAATAGAGCCGATTTTAAAGGTGATCGGCGCGCCCGGCCACTTGGTGGTGTTGATGAACAGACGCGACGGCGCCGCGCCGCCGGCGACGTAAAGATCGGGGTAGCCGTCGTGATTGCAGTCAAGCCCCGCGAGCCCGCCGCCGACGAAATGTTCC
>JASBUM010000164.1 GCA_030147905.1 Acidimangrovimonas sp. | reverse complement strand
GGGCGCATTGATCCGGCCGGGTTCGACCATCGCGGCCATATCGCCCTGCCCTGTCGGGCCTTGGCTTGTGCGGATTTCTTCGCCGCCAGCGCCCGGATCGCCGACGGTCTGCGCACGCTGACCCGGCGCGCGGGGGCCGAGGGCGAGTTCAGCGCCGCGATAACCCATGCCTTCATGGCCCTCATCGCCGAACGCATGTCTGGGGCGGATATCCCCGGCTGGTTCGAGGCGTTCCGGGCGGCGAACCCGGATCTGCTCGACGGAACGGCGCTTGGGCGCTTCTATTCAAGGGCGCGGCTGGCTGACCCGCGGGCGCGCAGGATCGCGCTCTTGCCCGATCTGGGCGGCTGAGCCCTTGCCGCGCGGGCGCGATCTGCATAGAGAGCGCGCATGACCGTGGTCGTCGCCGCCCTTTACCATTTCGCGCCGCTTGCCGATCCTTCCGGTGAATGCGCGCGGCTGCGGCGCCTTTGCGCCGACGCGGGCCTGCGCGGCACGCTGATCCTTGCCGGCGAAGGCATCAACGGAACCGTCGCCGGGCCGCGCGCCGGCATCGACGCGCTGATTGCCCATCTTCGCGCGATTCCGGGCCTCGAGCCCCTGTCCTGGCGCGAGAGCCACGCCCGGACGAGGCCCTTCGCGCGCCTCAAGATCCGCGAGAAGCCCGAGATCGTCACCATGGGTCAGCCCGGCATCGACCCCCGCGGGCAGGCGGGACGGCATGTGCCGCCCGAGGCCTGGAACGCGCTGATAGCGGCGCCCGATGTCGTGGTGATCGACACCCGTAACGATTACGAGATCGCGATCGGCAGCTTTCAGGGCGCGGTCAACCCGCGCACACGCCGCTTTCGCGACTTCCCCGCCTGGTGGGAGACGGAGGGCCGGCGTCTCGCCCGGGGCAAGCGCGTCGCGATGTTCTGCACCGGCGGGATCCGCTGCGAGAAATCCACCAGCTACCTGCGCGCGCAGGGTGTCGAAGAGGTCTTCCACCTTAGCGGCGGCATCCTTAACTATCTCGAGACGGTCGACGCGAAAGACAGTCTGTGGCGCGGCGAATGCTTCGTCTTCGACGGACGCGTCAGCCTCGGCCATGGGCTGGCCGAGGGCGATCACCTGCTCTGCCATGCCTGCCGCCGGCCGGTTTCCGCCGCCGACCGCGCCGATCCGGCCTATGAGCCGGGCGCCCAATGCCCTGCCTGCGTTGAAGAATATTCCGACGCGGATCGCGCCCGCTTTCGCGAACGTCACCGGCAGGTGATGATTGCCGCGCGCAGCGGGCAAAGTCATTTCGCTGGGAAATCAGACACATGACGCTGCGATCACGCAATTGCTATCGCATGCGCTCTCTTGTGAGCGAAGCCCTTCTTATCTATAAGGAATTGAAACAGAGCAGAGGCCCGAACGGGCGTGTTGGCATTCATGACGGGCGATCGAGCATGGCAAGCGGGCAGGTCGGCTATACAGGCATCAGTACCTGATGTCACAGATATACATCGATCTCACTTCCACGCTCAGCGGTACAACCGATCCCTTGGTGGCCTTTGCGCTGATCATCGTGATCAGTTTCATCCTCGAGGACGGCGCCGCGATACTGGCGGCGCTGGCGGTGGTGGACGGTCATATCTCGACGCCGGTGGCGCTGGGCTCGCTGTTCGTGGGGATCGCGCTGGGCGATCTGGGTCTTTACGGGCTGGGTCGCTTCGCGGCACAGCACCCCTGGGCGCAGCGCTGGGTGGGCACCAAGCGGGCCAAGCGAATGCAGTCATGGCTGGACAATCGCCTTATCGGCGCGGTCATCTCGGTGCGCTTCGTTCCCGGCGCACGCCTTCCGACCTATACGGCCTGCGGTTTTTTGGGTATGTCGTTCGCGCGGTTCGCCACAGCGGTGGTTATCGCTACATTGATATGGACGACGTTTCTGTTCACCTTTGCTCTGGGGGCCGGGCGGGTGATCATGGCGAATTTCGGCCCCTGGCGCTGGCCGATCGGGATCGCGCTTGCGGTGATCGTGCTGGGGGGCAGCCATCTGCTGGCGCGCCGGCAGGCACGCAAGTTCGATGATGACGAGGATGACGCATGAGGCTTGAAAAGCTTGATCCGCGCCGGGCGCTCGCCCGCCTCAGACGGGACCGCGGGCCCGACGAGGCCGCCTTCTCGACCTTCGAGTTGTGGCCGGCGTTCTTCTTCTACATCCCGATGGCGCTGCAATGGGCCGCGCTGGCCTGGCGCCACCGCTCGTTGACGCTGCCGACGCTGGCCAATCCCGGCATGCAGGCCGGCGGCCTGGTCGGCGAATCGAAGTTCGAGATCCTTTCCCAGCATGGCCGCGAGGGCAAGAATTGGGTGGCGCCCTATACCTGCTTTCAGGTGGGCGTGGCATCGGGTGCGCCCTCGGCCGATCTTCCTCAGGCGCTGGCGGCACTGGAGACGGCGGGAATCGAGTTTCCCTTCGTCGCCAAGCCCGACATCGGCTGCCTCGGAGCCGGTGTGCGCATCATCCACGACGAGGAAGAGCTTGACGAATATCTGGGCGGTTACCCGCGCCGCGAGCGGATCATCTTCCAGAAGCTGATCACCGCCAAGAACGAGGCCGGGATCTTCTACATCCGTGAACCGGGCGCCGAACGCGGGCGCATCGTCTCGGTCACGCTCAAGATCTTCCCCGAGGTGGTGGGCGACGGCGTCCGCACGCTGGAGGAATTGATCCTCGCCGATCCGCGTGCCGGCCGGATCAAGGACATCTATCTCGCCCGCCACGACGAGGAACGCGACCGCGTCCTCGACGAGGGGGAGGTCTTCCCGCTCGTCTTCACCGGCAACCATTGCCGCGGCGCCATCTTCAAGGACGGGCGCAGCCAGATCACCGAAGCGATGGAGGAACGGTTCGACGCCATCTCGCGCGGGATGCCGGAATTCTACTTCGGCCGGTTCGACGTGCGCTATGAATCGCTCGAGGATCTGCGCGAGGGCCGCAATTTCTGGCTGATCGAGGTCAATGGCGCGGGCAGCGAATCCACCCATATCTGGGACCGCGAGACGCGGCTGCGCGACGCCTATGGCTTCCTGTTCTTCCAGCAGCGCACGCTGTTCGAGATCGGCGCGGCGAACCGGGCGCGGGGCTTCAGTTCGGTCAATGTCTTCCAGCTCATGCGGCTGGCGCTGAAACAGGCGCGGCTGGGCCGCGCCTATGTGGAATCGAGCTGATCGCGGCCCGACGGAGCCGGGCATGCGGCGCCGGGTGGCAGGACCGTTCAGGCCATCGCGTCCGCC
>JASBUM010000216.1 GCA_030147905.1 Acidimangrovimonas sp. | reverse complement strand
TCTATCCGGGCATGGGGCAATATCTGGTCGACCACGTCGCCAAGCGCGACGTGCCGGTGGTGCAGGCCTGCGGGCTGGTCTTTGCCGCGATCTATATCGGGCTGAACATGCTGGCCGATGTCATCTCGATCCTTGCCAACCCGCGGCTGAGGCACCCGAAATGAGGCGCATTCCCATTTCCGCGGCGATCGGGCTTGCAATCACGGCGGCCTATTTCATGGCGGCGATCCTCGCGCCGCTGATCGCGCCCTATCCGATGGGCGCGGTGGTGGGCGGCGTCTGGGCGCCGTCCTCGGCCAAGTTCCTGCTGGGCACCGACGGGATCGGGCGCGACCTGCTCAGCCGGATGATCTGGGGCGGGCGCACGACGATCGCCATCGCCACGGCGGCGACGATCCTGAGCTTTACCACCGGCGCGGTGCTGGGCTTCGTCGCCGCCGTGATGGGTGGCTGGGTGGATCAGGCGCTGTCGCGGCTGATCGATCTGGTCATGGCGATCCCTTCGCTGATCTTCGCGCTGGTGGTCCTGTCGGTGATGCCGGTGACCGTTCTGACGCTGATCCTGGTGATGGGTCTTCTCGATTCCACCCGCGTCTTCCGGCTGGCGCGGGCGGTGGCGGTGGATATCGCGGTGATGGATTACGTCGAGGCGGCGCGGCTGCGCGGCGAGGGCCGGCTGTGGATCATCTTCCGCGAGATCCTGCCCAACGCGCTTTCGCCGCTTGTGGCGGAGATGGGCATGCGCTTCATCTTTCAGGTTCTGTTCGTCTCGACTCTGTCGTTTCTGGGCCTCGGCGTGCAGCCGCCGCTGGCCGACTGGGGCGGCATCGTCAAGGAGAACAAGGACGGAATCGTCTACGGTGTCACCGCCGCGCTCTATCCCGCGATCGCCATCGCGACGCTGGCGATATCGGTCAATCTGGTGGCGGACTGGATCCTCAACCGCACCTCGAGCCTGAAGGGAGGGCGCAGTGGCTGAAGACGACGCGCAGGAAAACGGGCCGGCGCTGCTCGAGATCCGTGACCTGAAGATCGAGGCCACGGTCTATCCGCCCGACGCGCCCGCCCATGACATCACCATCGTCGACGGCGTGTCGCTGCGGCTGGCCAAGGGGCGGGTGCTGGGCCTGATCGGCGAAAGCGGGGCGGGCAAGTCAACGATCGGGCTGGCCGCGCTGGGCTACGGTCGGGGCGGAGTGCGCCTGACGGGGGGCGAAATCCGGCTGGGCGGCGAAGAAATCCGAACGGCTGCCCCCCGTCGCCTGCGGGCCTTGCGCGGCGCGCGGGTGACCTATGTCGCCCAATCGGCCGCGGCCGCCTTCAACCCGGCCAAGAAACTGATGGATCAGGTCATCGAGACCACGTTGCAACACGGTCTGGCGAACCGTGCCACCGCAATGGCGCGCGCCCGCAGGCTGTTCGCCAAGCTCGGCTTGCCCGACCCCGACCGTTTCGGCAACCGCTATCCGCACCAGGTCTCCGGCGGGCAGTTGCAGCGCGCGATGACCGCGATGGCGCTTTGCCCCGAGCCCGATCTGGTGATCTTCGACGAGCCGACCACCGCGCTCGACGTGACGACCCAGATCGACGTGCTCTCGGCGATCAAGGAGGCGATCGCGGACACCGGGGTCGCGGCGCTTTATATCACCCATGACCTCGCTGTCGTGGCGCAGGTCGCCGACGACATCATGGTGCTGCGCGGCGGCCGCGAGGTGGAACACGGATCGACCCGCCAGATCATCGAGGCCCCGCGCGAGGATTATACCCGCGCGCTGGTCTCGGTGCGCCGTATCGAGCATGTCGAGAAGCCTGCCACCGAGGCACCGATCCTTTCGGTGCGGGACGTCACCGCGCGCTACCGGGGCACCGACTTCGACGTGCTGAGCGGAATTTCAGTGGCGGTGGGGCCGGGGCAGACGCTTGCCGTCGTCGGCGAGAGCGGATCGGGAAAGTCGACGCTCGCACGCGCGATCACCGGGTTGCTGCCGCCGCGCGCGGGCCGGATCGAATTCGCCGGGCGCGAGCTTGCCCCGGCCCTTGCCCAGCGCCGCCGCGACGACCTGCGCGAATTGCAGATGATCTACCAGATGGCCGACGTGGCGATGAACCCGCGTCACACCGTGGGGACGATCATCGGCCGCCCGCTGGAATTCTACTTCGGTCTGCGGGGGGCGGCCAAACGGGCGCGCGTGCAGGAACTGCTCGACGAGATCGAGATGGGCAGGGGCTTCATCGATCGATACCCCGCGGAATTGTCGGGCGGCCAGAAACAGCGCGTCTGCATCGCGCGCGCGCTTGCGGCCAAGCCGCGGCTGATCATCTGCGACGAGGTCACGAGCGCGCTTGATCCGCTGGTCGCCGACGGCATCCTCAAGCTGCTGCTGGACCTCCAGAAGATCGAGGACGTGGCCTATCTCTTCATCACCCACGACCTTGCCACTGTGAAGGCGATCGCGGATTCCATCGCCGTGATGTATCGCGGCCGGGTGGTGCGCTACGGACCCAAGAGCGAGGTGTTGGCGCCGCCCTTTGACGATTACACCGACCTTCTGCTTTCGTCGGTCCCCGAGATGAAGCTCGGCTGGCTCGAAGAGGTGATCCGAAACCGGAAGATGGAAAGCGCCGGGAACTGACGCATAGATTCTGCCGAGACGAGGCCGACCGACCGACCGGCCCGGCCGGGCACCGCCCGTCAAACATCGTGTCCCCAGCCAAGCCCCGCGGCCGTCGCTCTGTCGGCCGGAGATTCTGTGGCCGTGGCCATCTTTCGTTGGCAAATATCCCCGCCGGAGGCTCCCGCCTCCGCCGCCCGCGCGGACCCCGGGCGGTCGCGCGCGGGGGCGCCGCCCCCGCACCCCCGCGGTATTTTTCCCAAAAGAAGAGAACGGTTTCATGGCGCTTTCGCCCGAGCCGGGCAAGGGTGTCTGCCGTCCGGATGGGTGGGCCCAGGCTTCGTCTTTCGCCTTCGCGCCTGGCTGGCGCGAGACCTGCCGAGCAACCGGGCTTGCGGGCGGGGCGTCCTTCTCAGACGATGCCCGCGGGCCAGGCGTCGCGCGCCAGCGCGGAGATCGCGCCCGTGATGCGCTCGAAGGCGGCCTTCGCACGGGCGGCGCGGTGTCGGGCCCGCAGATAGCCGTGCACCATTCCCGCTTCGCACAGCCAGCCCGCGCGGCCGCCCGCTGCATCGATAAGCGCGCAATACGCACGACCGTCATCGCGCAGCGGGTCGCATTCGGCCGAGAAGACCACACTGGGTGGCAGACCGGCGAAGGATGGCGCCCAAAGCGGGGTCGCCGTGGCGTCATCCGCGGGTTCTTCGCCCTCTCCGTAGCGCAGCCCTGCATAGGCGAGAACATCCGCGCGGCTCAGAAGCGGGGCATCGGCATGTTCGATGTAGCTGCCGCGGTCCGGGTCGCCGCCGAGGCCCGGATAGATCAGGACCTGGCCCTTGACGCCGCGAGGCACATGTCCGGGCTGCGCGATCGCTGCCGCGAGGCAGGCGCCTGCGCTGTCGCCCGCCAGCACCATGCCCGTCCAGTTCCGTGCCGCGGCCCGCGCGGCCCGAAGCGCGTCATCGAAGGCTGCCGGGTGGGGATGTTCCGGCGCCAGGCGGTAGTCGACCGCGATCAAGGGCAGGCCCGTCTTGTCGGCGATCTCGGCGCAGATGTCATCGTGGCTTTCAAGCCCGCCGAGAACGAAGCCGCCACCGTGAAGGTAGAGCACGCCGACCGGGGCCGGGGCTGGGGCTGCCGTGTGGTAGTGCCGGCACGGCACGCCGTCGAGGGTGATGTCGGCAGTATTGACGCCGGCCGGGCGGGGCGCGCGCATCGCGGCACACATCGCGTCATAGCGCGCACGCTGCATGGCGATGCCCTCATCGGCCCGCGCGTCGCGGTAGTGGGCCTCGGTCTCTTCGATGAAGGCCCGCATCTCGGGATCGATGAGCTTGTCGTAATCGGGGCGGGGCATGGGGGGTCCTGCTGCCACTGGAAGACTGCGGGGGCGGGGGTGCTGTGGATGCGGCTGGCCCGCTGGTCTGTCGCAGTTGCGGCGCCGGCATGCAACGACATTTTTCATGCGTCGCCGGTCCCGGTGGTCGCCCGCGCTCCGATGCGGCCCGCCGATGGCGTCCCTCCGGACGAGGGTGGATGTCGCGATGCCGGGCCCCGACGCGACGCGCGCGGCGGGGCCCGCTTCGCGCCGGCTCAGTCGTGCCAGGTGCGGACGGGGCCCGAATCCATGTGCACGAAGTCCGAATGCACATAGCGCCCGACGCCGCCGGCGCGCACCGACATCGCGGCGTTGTAGACCTGGGACACGGACCGCGACTGCAGCCGCAGATCGGCCGCCTTGCCACGGATATGGAAGGAATTCTTGGCCACGCCGCGCGAACGGCGCCGCAAAAGCGCATTGGTCTGGGCGGTGCGATAGCCCGACAGAAGCAGATAGGGTTCGTTCGACCCGAGAAGCCGGTGCGTGGCAGCGATGATGTCCACCGTCTCGGGATCGATGGAGATCACGCTGTCGGTACGCCAGTCGCGCATGAATACATTGATTGCCTGCAGTGCCTCGGGGACATATTTGCCGTCCACCCAGTAGATCATGTCGAGGTTCTCGCCCGTGCGCCCCGAATACATCTTCACGCGCCGGACATCGCCCGCGCCGCGCAGGAAGGCAAAGGCATTGGCGTAGCTCGGTGCGGCGGCCACCGCCGTCGCCGCGAATGCGCGCAGAAGTCCACGGCGCGAAAAACCGGCCGGTTTCGTGCTGTTCATGTAACGTGCCTGTCCCGTCTCAATCCGTGCCGCCCGGTCGGCGGTTGTCATTCTCGTGCGGCATTTGCCGGCTTTGTTGCGGTTCCTCGAACCGGCGTCCCACTTGTCAGCCAAACTCGATGTGCGCCTTTTATGGCACAGTGAAGAAGTGATCCCAAGCTGGAATTGGCTCATGGCGATGATTCGCGCAGGAGTTCGGCGGGTTCTTGCTTAATTTCGGTAAATCCGGCCACTTCGGGCGGCTGAATCCTGCCGGTGCGACCATTTGCGGCCATGGAATCAGGGCCTCGTCATGGCCGGTGGGGGGCTTGGCCCGGCGAGGGATGCCGACATCGTCGGACGGCTCGGGTGGTGCGGCGCATCGCTGTCGGCGCGGGTCGGGGTGGCATCGCGCGGCGTTCGGCGCTAAAGCGGCGGCAGGATGATTGCCGATCGCGGCGCGGTGGAGTTTGGTCATGGGTTTTCGCATCGAGGAGATCGCCGCGGCGCTTGGCGCACGGGCGGAAGGCGCGCTGACCCTGACGGTGGAGCGCGCCGCCGAGCCCGCCCTGGCCGGGCCCGCCGATCTCGCCGTGGCGATGGCGCCGCGCTATGCGGAAGATCTGGGCCGGGGGCAGGCACGCGCCGCGATCCTGTGGGATGGCGCGGATCGGCAGGCGCTGGGGCTCGAGGCCGCGATCTTCGTCAGCCGGCCGCGCTTTGCCATGGCGGGGCTGACGCAGCTTCTGGATGCGCGTTCCGACATTGCGCCCGGCATCCATCCCAGCGCGGTCATCGCGGCCTCGGCCGAGATCGGCGCGGGCGCCTCCATCGGCCCGCTCGCCGTGGTGGAGGCGGATGCACGGATCGGCCCCGGCGCGCGGATCGGCGCGCATGCCAGCATCGGTGCCGGCGCGCGGATCGGGGCCGATTGCATGATCTGGCCCGGGGTCCGCATCGGCCACGGGGTGAGCATCGGCGCGCGGTTCATCGCCCAGCCCAACGCGGTGGTGGGCGGTGACGGCT
>JASBUM010000212.1 GCA_030147905.1 Acidimangrovimonas sp. | reverse complement strand
GAACACGGGCTGGACCGGCGGCGCCTTCGGCACCGGGCGGCGCATGCCGATCAAGGCGACGCGGGCGTTGCTGACCGCGGCGCTCGACGGCTCGCTTGGCGCGGTGCAATATCGCCGCGATCCGAATTTCGGCTTCGAGGTCCCGGTGGACGTACCCGGCGTGGAGCCGCGGCTGCTCGATCCCCGCCAGACCTGGACCGATCCGGCCGCCTATGACCGCCAGGCGGCGAAGCTGGTCAAGATGTTCGCCGACAACTTCGCCCAGTACGCCCCCCACATCGACGCCGAGGTGAAGGCCGTCGCCATCGGATAGACCAACGCGGGCATGGCCGCATGCGGCAGCCGCGCGCGCGCCCCGCGGGTCAGGCCGCGCCCGTTTCGCGGGCGCGGCAATTTCGCAGGCGAGGTCACAGGGGACGGCTGCGGGCGGGGCGTCGGTGGGCGGGGCGTCCGTGGATGGGCCGCGCGCGCCGAAACCGCGGCACCGGTGCCGTTTCAGCCCGTCAGCGCGCGCCGAACGAGATTGAGCCCGGCGATCGCCAGCACCATGAGGGTCCAGCGCCGAAACCGCACCGCGTCGAGCCTGTCCTGCACCTGGAAACCCGCCCAGAGTCCGGCGAAGGCCGGCACCACCAGAAGCGCCGACAGCGGCGCCGTCTGCGCGTTGAAGACGCCCGAGCGCAGATGCGCCAGCAACAGCATGACCGAACCGATCAGATAGACCACGCCCTGCACCCGGATGCTTTCGCGCTTTTCGGCGCCCACCGACAGCAAAAGCGCGATCGTCGGCGGCCCCCAGACACCGGAAAGCCCGCCGTAGAAGCCGCCGACCGCACCCGCCATGACCTCGGCCAGCCCCCGCCGCCCGGCGGGAAAGCGGATGCGTCGGCCGGCAAGCTGGCTGAATACGAAGGCCACGATCGACACGCCCAGAACCAGCAGCAATACGGCCTGCGGAATCCGCGGCACAAGCTGCGACGACAGCAGGATGAACAGGCAGATCGTCGCGATCAGCCGCCACCAGTCCACCGCCGTGGCCAGCGCCGCGCGCCAGCCCTGTCGGAAGGCCTGCACGCCGTTGGTCAGCATCGTCGGCAGGATCAGCGCCGCCAGCGCCTGGTCCGCCGGCAGCAAGGAGGCAAGCCCCGAGATCATGATCATCGGCATCGCGAAGCCGACCGCACCCTTGACGAAGCTGGCAACCAGCGTGACGGTGACCACCGCCGGCAGCAGTCCGGGCTCCAGTCCGACCATGGGTTTCCTCCTATCGCGCCCTCTCGCTATAGCGGTTTCCGCGCAGCGGCGCACGCCGGTGGAATGGTTATTTTCGTGCTTGTTCGCGATGATTTTGGAATTATTATTGCGCTGCATGTGCAAAATTATTATGCCATGGCAGCACGAGGATCGCCGGGGAAAGGAGCTGCGCAATGCCACATGACGGGGTGAAGGACGGCGCGCATGACGCGGCGGTCGCGAATGCCGCCGCCGCCCTCGCCGAGGCCCGGTCCCTGCTCGATGCGGCAAGGGACGGGCTGCGCGGACGGATCGGGCATGACGGACCGGCGCGCGCCGAAGACATCGACCGTCACCAGCATGCCGCCCATGCCCTCGCCTGGCTGGCCACCTATGTCGAGGGTCTGGGCCAGCTTCAGGACTGGGCAAGCGCGCTGCACGCTGGCGGCCGCATGGGAGAGATCGAATCCCTGATCCTCGATATCGGCTTCGGCGAATATCTGGCGCAGATCCACGGCGGCATCCCGATGAGTCAGGGCGAATTCGCCCGGCCCGCCGATTTCGGGCTGGCGTCCGAGCCGGGACCGGCGACCAGAATCGCCATGGAACGGGGCGCGGACCCCGCCGCGAGGCAGCGTCTGGTACAACTGATGCATGGGAATTCCGGCCGTGCCACCGCGGGCGATTGCGGGCTCGACGACGAACTGGAGATGGTCCGCGACCAGTTCCGCCGCTTCAGCGACGAACGGATCGCCCCCGATGCCCATCGCTGGCATCTCGAAGACCGGCTCATTCCTGCGCCTATCATCGAGGCTCTCGCCGGGATGGGGGTCTTCGGCCTGACCATCCCCGAGGCGCATGGCGGCGCCGGTCTGGGCAAGACCGCCATGGTGGTGGTCTCCGAGGAATTGTCACGCGGCTACCTCGGGGTCGGCAGCCTCGGCACGCGCGCCGAGATCGCCGCCGAGCTTATCCTGTGTGGCGGAACCGAGGCCCAGAAGGCCCGGTGGCTGCCGCTGATCGCGAGCGGTGCGGTGCTGCCCACTGCCGTATTCACCGAACCCGACACCGGATCGGATCTGGGCAGCCTGCGCACCCGCGCCCGCCTCGATGGCGACATCTATCACCTGACCGGTGCGAAGACATGGATAACCCATGCCGCGCGCGCGGGACTGATGACGGTGCTGGCGCGCACCGACCCCGAAAGCACCGACTGGCGCGGGCTGTCGATGTTTCTCGCCGAGAAGACGCCGGCAGGGGACGGCGCGGCCTTCCCCGACACGGGCCTGACCGGCACCGAGATCGGCGTGCTCGGCTATCGCGGGATGAAGGAATACGAACTGGGCTTCGATGCCTTTCCGGTTCCCGCCGGCAATCTTCTGGGCGGGGTCGAGGGTGCGGGCTTCAAGCAACTGATGCAGACCTTTGAGAGCGCGCGGATCCAGACGGCCGCGCGCGCCGTCGGTGTCGCCCAGTCGGCACTGGATGCGGGCATGGCCTATGCTTTCGCGCGCCGGCAGTTCGGCCAGCCGCTGGCGGCCTTCCCGCGCGTCGCCGGAAAGCTTGCGATGATGGCGGTAGAGATCATGATCGCGCGGCAACTCACCTATCATGCGGCGCGCAGAAAGGACGACGGGCGGCGCTGCGACCTCGAGGCAGGCATGGCCAAGCTTCTGGGCGCGCGGGTGGCCTGGGCGGCGGCTGACAATGCGGTTCAGATCCACGGCGGCAACGGCTTCGCGCTCGAATATCCCGTGAGCCGCATCCTGTGCGACGCGCGGATCCTCAACATCTTCGAGGGCGCGGCCGAGATTCAGGCGCAGGTGATCGCGCGGCGGCTTCTGGGCTAGCGGTCGCGCGGCGCCCCGGAGGGGCGGCCCCACTCCGTCCCCGCCGCCGCCCCCTGCGCCAGAAGCGCCACCAGGCGCGCCCGCGCCGCCGGAAGGGGCCTGTCGCCCAGGGCCGGCGCCAGATGATGCGCCAGGAAATGCCCGGTCACCGCCAGCCCCGCGACGACTTCCTCCGGTGTGGCCGGGCCCTGCCCCAGCATGCAGGCCGGCATCGGCAGCAGCCTGGGCGCCCAGTCGCCCGCCGCCGCGCGCGCCACCGCCCGGCCGCTGCGCGGACTGACATAGGCGAGGTCATCGGTCGTCCCGCTCAACGCGCAGCGCGACAGGTCGAGGCCGAAGCCCATCTCTTCGAGCAATGCCATTTCCCAGTGCAGATAGGATAGCGGCCAGTCGGGCAGGCGCCCCAATCCATCGAGGAGCACCAGCGACCGGGCATAAAGCCGGGCCTGAGGCTCGCGTTCCGGCAGGCTGAAGGCGAGAAGCGCGCATACCGCGTTCAGCCCCGCCAGTCCCAGCCGGTCGCCCAGCAGCGCCGGCGCGCGGGCATGGAGCGGCTCCGGCCGGAAACTGCCGATATGCTCGGACAGCCGCGCCCGCCAGGTCAGGCGAAGCTGCGTGCCCGGCTGCAACATCGCCGACAGCCGCGCCGTCCCGCCGCCGCGGACGACGCCGGCATGCCGCCCGTGGGCGGCGGTGAACACCTGAAGGATCGCGCCGCTTTCGCCATGCCGCCGCATCGCCAGTACGACGCCTTCGTCCTGCCATTCCATGGCGGCCAGTATGGCCGCGCGCCGCGCCGCCGCAAGGCCTCCCGCCCGGTACTGCCCATGCATGCGCGCCGCCCGGTCGTGACCCGGGCCGCACATCCGGGCGCAGGCGATCGCCGGAGCGTTACGACACTCCCCCGGCGCGCCGCTTCCGACGCCGCCATGCCCGTCGTCAGTCTGCCAAGCCGGGCTGATCGAGCAGGTGGCGTCCCGCCCTATCCTCGATCTCGATCACCCACAGGTCGGGATCGCGCCGGCGCTGCCGCTCGAGCGCGGCATCGACCTCCGCCTCGGCGCCGTCGTTCAGCGTGATCCACACCCGCTCGCCGCGCATCGGCTCGAAGCTGCGCTGAAAGCTGCACGCCCGGCCGTCGAGGGTAGAGACCTTGACGATCACCGCGCCGGCAGTGTCGTCGCCATGCGCAACCACATAGGCCGGGATATCGGCAAGCCGGAGCCGGGTCAGATAGGCATCCACCCACAACCGGCTGGTCAGCCGTGTCACCGCGCGTCACCATCGCGGATATCCAGCCCCATCTCGCCGTAGCGTTCCGCCTCGTCCTGCCAGTTCTCGCGCAGCTTGACCTGCAGGAACAGATGCACCGGATGGCCGAGAAAGGCCGCGATTTCAGCCCGTGCCGCCTGCCCCACCGCCTTGACCGTCTCGCCGCGGTGGCCCAGCACGATGCCGCGATGCCCCTCGCGCGCGACATAGATCACCTGGTCGATCCGGGTGGAGCCATCCTTGCGGTCCTGCCACTGTTCGGTCTCGACCGTCAGCTGATAGGGCAGTTCCTCGTGCAGGCGCAGCGTCAGCTTCTCGCGGGTGATCTCGGCGGCGATCATGCGCATCGGCAGATCGGCGATCTGGTCGGGCGGATAGAGCCATGGCCCCTGCGGAAGCTCGCCCGCCAGCCAGGCCCGCAGGTCGTCGACCCCGTGGCCGCGCTCGGCCGAGATCATGAAGCTGCGCGCGAAGGGATAGGCCTCGTTCAGACGCTGCGACAGCGCCAGCAGGGTCTCGGCCTTGACGCGGTCGATCTTGTTGATCGCCAGCACCACCTTCCGCCCGGCCGCGACCCGTTCGTGCAGAGCCTCGATGATGGCCTCGACCCCCGGCGTCAGCCCGCGATGCGCCTCGACCAGCAGCACCACGATATCGGCATCGGCCGCCCCGCCCCACGCGGCGGCGACCATCGCGCGATCCAGCCGGCGCCGCGGACGGAAGAGCCCGGGCGTGTCGACGAAGACGATCTGGGCGTCGCCTTCCATCGCGATGCCGCGAATGCGGCTGCGGGTGGTCTGCACCTTGTGGGTGACGATCGAGACCTTGGCCCCCACCATCCGGTTCAGCAGGGTGGACTTGCCGGCATTCGGCTCGCCGATCAGCGCGACGAAACCCGCGCGGCGCCCTTCCTCAGCCATCGGCCATCTCCACCTGTTCCAGCAGCATGCGCGCGGCAAGCTGCTCGGCGTTGCGCTTGGTTCCTGCACTGGCCGCCGCGGACCGCCCGTCGTCAAGGCGCACCTCCACGGTGAAGACCGGCGCATGATCGGGACCCTCGCGGCCCGTTTCGACATAGCGCGGCGGCGTCTGTCCGCGCGCCTGCGCCCATTCCTGCAAGGCGGTCTTGGCATCGCGCGCATCCAGCGCCACATCATCCACCCGCCCCGCCCACAGCCGCAGCACCAGTGCGCGCGCCGCCGCGAAGCCGCCGTCGAGATAGACCGCCGCGATCAGCGCCTCGAGCCCGTCACCCAGCAGCGCGTTCTTGCGCCGCCCTCCCGACAGCATCTCGGACCGGCCCAGGCGAAGCACCTCGCCCAGTCCGATATCGCGCGCAACCTCGGCACAGGTCTCCTTGCGCACCAGCGCGTTGAAGCGAGGCGCAAGCTGACCTTCGGTCGCGGCCTCGTCGGCTTCCAGCAAGGCCTCGGCCATGACCAGACCCAGGACGCGATCACCGAGGAATTCCAGCCGCTGGTTGTCCGGGCGTGTGGGCCCCGAGATCGAGGCATGCGTCAGCGCGCGCAACAGCAGCTCGGGCCGTTCGAATTCGTACCCGATCTCCTGACAGAAACGCTGCAGCTCGCTCGACAGTCTCACTCGATCGCCTTGAAGAACCGGTTCGCGCGCCAGGTCCAGAAATAGAACAGCGACCGCCCGGCCGAGGAGAATATGATCCGGTCGGCGCGACCGATCAGGTTCTGGAACGGTACGAAGCCGACACCCCCCGCCTGCTGCGGAAAGCGGCTGTCCTCGGAATTGTCGCGGTTGTCGCCCATGAAGAAGAACTCGCCCTTCGGCACGGTGAAGACGGGCGTGTTGTTGGCATAGCCCTGATCGGTGATCTTGAGGATATCATGGGTCACGCCGTTGGGCAGCGTTTCGCGGAATCGGGCCTTGTCGCAGACCGCGCCCAGCGGCACCGGTCCGTTGGCACAACGCGGCAGACCACCGGCAGGGCCCTGCGGCTCCTCGATTTCCTTGAAGGTTCCGTCCTGCTTTTCAGGCACTTCCTTGCCGTTGATGTAAAGCCGCCCCTGCCGCACCTGGATCGTGTCGCCGGGCAGGCCGATCAGGCGCTTGATGAAATCCTCGCCGTTGACCGGATGACGGAAGACGACCACGTCGCCGCGCTTGGGCATCGAGGCCAGAACCCGCCCCGAGATCGGGCACAGGTCGAACGGGCAGGAATAGCGCGAATAGCCGTAGGCCATCTTGTTGACGAAAAGGAAGTCACCGATCAGGAGCGTGTCCTTCATGGATCCCGACGGGATCCAGAACGGCTGGAAGAAGAAGGTCCGGAACACACCGGCGATCAACAACGCATAGACGACGGTTTTCACTGTTTCCAAAAAACCGTCGCGCTTTTGTGCCTTCGCCGCCATGCCATGCCCCGCCTGTGTTCCGGTCGGCGCTTCATGCGCGTCGAAGAGCATGCTGTCAAGTTTGACGCCGGTCACTTCTTCGCTGGACGCAAGGACTTGCCCAACTCATGGCACAGAGGCAAGGATTCGACCCGGGCGCCAGTTCCAGAATGCATAGACCGGCCCCGTCCCGACCGAGAACAGAACCCCCATGACCTGTCCCAGAAGCGCCGAGCGCGCGACAAGTCCCGCGCCCTCCGCGGCCGGCGCGACGCGGCTGTCGGCGCTGTTGTCGCGGTTGTCGCCGAGAACGAAGTAATCGCCCTTCGGCACCCGGTAGGCGGGGGTGTCGGCGCCGGCCATCCCGGCCGCGCCCAGAGTCAGCACGTCATGCGGCCCGCGCGCACCGGGAAGCGTCTCGCGCCAGCGCAGCTTGCGGCAGGCGCCACCCTCGCCCACGGGGGCGTTGGAACAGCGCGGCCACAGGTCGCGCGCGCCCTGCGGGGCGAAGGTTTCGGTGAAACTGTCGGCACGCCGCATCGGCACGACGGCGCCGTTCAGCCACATGCGGCCGCCGCGGATCTGAACCAGATCGCCGGGGAGACCGATGATCCTGAGCACCATCGCCCCCCGCGTGCCCCCACCGGGCCCCCGCGCGAAAAGCGCCACGTCGCCGCGGCGTGGCGGGGAATAGAGGATGCGCCCGCGGAAGGGACACAGATCAAAGGGGCAGGATGCCCGCGCATAGCCATAGGCCGCCCGGTTGACCAGCACCACGTCGCCGATGCGCAGCGTGTCCTTCATCGCAGGCGACTCGATCACATAGGGGCGCAGGAACAGGGTCCCGAAAACCCCCGTGACGATGACGAGGAAAACCACGAATTTCGTCCGCGAGAACCATCGCCCGAAGATCCACGGCGCGCGCCGGCGTGCGAATTGCAGCCGCGATCTAGGCATCGGTCACGCCCGTTGACCGGCTGGGCGCCGGGTCTGCCGAGATTGCCGCATGTGTTTCGGCGATGGTCTGGCTGGCGTCCGAGGGCCGCGCCTCGATCACCACGAAGGCCTGCGCCCATGGATGGTCGTCCGTCAGCGTGACATGAATCACCGCGTGGTGGCCCGGCGGGGTCATTTCGGCCAGCCGCGACGCCGCCCAGCCGGTCAGTGTCATCCGCGGCTGTCCGGTTGCGAGGTTATGCACCGCCATGTC
>JASBUM010000196.1 GCA_030147905.1 Acidimangrovimonas sp. | reverse complement strand
TCGGCAAAGGAACGGATGGCCATCAATGGCTGATTGAGTTCATGGCTGATGCCGGCCGACATCTGGCCAAGCGCCGAAAGCTTGCCGGCCTGAACCAGGTCCTCCTGCGCCTTCTTCAGCGCGGCCTCCGCCTCCTGACGTTCCGCGATCTCGCGAAGCAGGCGCTGGTTGGTCTCGCTCAGGGCCCGGGTGCGCGCCGCCACGCGGCGTTCAAGCCCGGCCTTGGCGCGGGCCTCGGCATGCAGCCGCAAGGCCAGCAGCCGCCGGCGCTCCGCCACCGCGAGGATCACCGCACCCAAAACCAGACACAGCGTCGCGGTGAATCCTGCCTGCAGCAGCGCCAGCCGCAATGCCGGTATGGCGTCGAGCAGGATATGCCCCTTCAACCCGACCACCGGAAGCGGGCGGACAAGCGGGAGCACGAGGCCCGGCAGATAGGGGCCGGCGTCGATCCACCACAGCTTGCGGTGAACGAGGCCGAAGGTTTCATGCGCGGGGAACGGGCGGACCGCGCCCGGCGCATACCCGATCCGGCGCGCGGCCTTGGGATCGCCGCGCTCGGGCGTCTGCCGCAACAGCAGTTCGTCCCGGTTCGACACGAAGACCACGCCCCGCGCATCGGTGAAATAGATCGCCGGCGCCGCGCCGCGCCAGTCGGCCTCCACCCGTGAAGCATCGATCCGCGCGATGACGGCGCCGCCGACACGGCCGCCTGGTGTACGAACCGGCACGGCATAGCTGAAGATTCGGCGGGGCGGATTGCCGGTCAACCCGTGGTGAAATGCCGTCGTGCCCTGAAGTGCACGGTTGAAAAAGGGCTGGGTGGCGTAATCGGGAAGGCCCGACGCATCGGGGCCGGCTCGCGAGAGGCGCTGGCCGGGCAGCGCACGTGCAGAGGCGCCTGCGAGGCCGCCTGTCACGCGTGGGGGATCACCGGCGCGCGTCCTTGCGGCGGTCCCGGCGCCACGCGGTGCGGTCGCGGAGGCCTCGCCCCGGGCGCGGGCAAGCACCCTGCCGTCGCGTCCGACCAGGACGAAATCATCCGCGCTCGACCGGTCTGCGGTGCCGAGCAAGAGCGCCTCGGCATCTGTCCGGTCCCTGCCTTCCAGAAGCAGCGGCCACAGGGTCGGGTGATCGGCAAGCATGACCGCGAGTTCGCGATAGCGCGTCAACTGATTGGTCAACCGGTCGGAGGCCAGCGCAAGGTCGGCCTGGCCGCGTTCGGCCAAGCGCGCGAGCCCTGTTCCGAACGTCACCCAGCCTACCGTGGCCGAAAGTGCGGCCACGGCGAGAAGATAGAGCCCCGCCATCAGGTAGCGTCCGCGCCAGGCGGATCCAATCATGTCCCGTTCCGTCCCGTCCCGCCGGGTCGCGCCCGGCTTCGGCCAGTGTAGCGGGCGCCCCGTCCGCTTGGCCAGCGCCGATCGCCACCGCCGTATCTGGGCGCGGGGCAACGGCGGGGACGAGCCTGTGCGTAGACGGCGGGGTCACAACGCCGCCGTAGCTGAGATCGGCGGCGACCCGCGTGGCGCAAGCCGCGCCTCGGCTGAGGCTCAGGCGGCGCCGCTCTTGTCTGCGGTCATCAGTTGCTCGATGCGGCGGTCGGTCAGGGCGAAGACCTGCTCCATCTTCTCGCGCAGGCGGCCCAGAACCTCGGGGTCGGCGGTTTCCGGCTGGCGAGCCTGATATTCGAGATATTCGGAAAGCTTGGCCATGCCCTGCGCACCGATGGTGCGGCTGGAGCTCTTGATCGAATGGGCCGGCAGAACGGCGTCCTCGATCCGCCCCATGGCGAGGGCTTCGCGGATCGCGGTGAGGTAGCTCACGGTGTCCTTGCGGTAGAAGTCGATCAGCATGTCGAACTTGCCGACCACGGCGCGCGTGGCCTCGAAGGCGCCGACATCAACCAGCGGGACCTTTTCGCCCGAGGCAGCGGGTGGCGTCGCCGATTTCGTGGCGCCCGCGGCGCCGGGTTTGCCGGGTGCCGGCGCGGCGGCCGGCGCGCGCCGCACGGCTCGCGCAGAGGCCGGGTCGGTGACGGGCGTCTCGGCTTTGGGCGTTTGGCTGGGCATCGGGGGGTTCTCCGTTTTCGGTGGGGTAGGGGCGGCGGCCGGGTCGTCGATGGTTTCGCCCTCCCAGGGCGGCAGCAATTCCGCCAGCGTATTCTCGAGATCGTTGGTCATCAGCGGCTTGGTCAGGAATCCGTCCATGCCCGCTTCGAGACAGCGTTCGCGATCGCCCTTGAGCGCATTGGCGGTGACCGCGATGATTGGTGCCCGGGTCAGGGTTCCGCTGGCCATCAGCTTTCGCAACTCGGCCGTGGCCTGATAGCCGTCCATGATCGGCATGCGGCAATCCATGAAGATGACATCGAAGGCTTCGGCACAGGCGGCCTCCACCGCCTTGCGGCCGTTGACGGCGGTCTTGACGGTGAAGCCCATGCCTTGCAGGACCTCCTCACCGAAGAGAAGGTTGACGTAATTGTCGTCGACCAGAAGGCAGTTGCGGCCCCGGTAACCTGCCGCTACGCGCCGGCCGTCGCCGGAGCGGGTGTCAAAGCTGACGGGTGTCGTCTCGGCCTCGTCGGAATCGGCCCGAAGGATCGAATCGGCAAGGTCGCAGGCGAGAAACGGCTTGGTCACCACGGCATCGAAGTCGCGATAGGAGCGGTTGGTCTGCTTTTCGCCCAGGAGCAGGCACCACATGTGCTTGGTCGCCGGATCGGATTGCAGCGAGCGCATGATCGCCTTGGCGCGATGGATGTCGCTGCCTTCATCGATGATCAGTCCGTCGAAGCGATCGCCGGCCTCCTGCGCCTTGCGAAGCTGCGCCTGAAGCGCCTGGTTGAAGGTGAACAGCTGGTGCTCGATTCCGAAGCGGCGCAGGCTGCTTTCGAGGATTCGGGTCAGCGTCGGCGAATGGGTGACGACGGCGACCCGGCTGCGGACCTCGACCGGTTCCATGCCGCCCTCTTCCACCTTGAGCGGCAGCGAGAAGCTGAAGGTCGAGCCCTTGCCGAGCGTGCTCTGCACGCCGATGGTGCCGCGCATCTGTTCGCATATGTCCTTGCAGATCGCCAGCCCGAGACCGGTTCCGCCATAGAGCCGGGTCGTCGAGCCCTCGGCCTGGGAAAAGCGCGAGAACAGCTTGCTCACGTTCTCGTCCGAGATGCCGATCCCGGTATCGCTGACCGAGAAATCGAAGATCCGTTGCGAGCCCGTCTCGCTGGGCGGTCGCGCGTGGATCGACAGGACCACCTCGCCCTTTTCGGTGAACTTGATCGCGTTCGACAGCAGATTGCCCAGCATCTGGCGCAGGCGCGTGGGATCGACCTGGACATAGGGCGGCAGGTCGGGGTCGATCTCCATCAGCAGCGAAAGGTTCTTTTCCTGCGCGAGCGGCGCATAGAAATTGGCGATGTCCTGCAGAAGCGGCGGCAGCGCGGTGCGCACCGGGTCGATGGCCAACTGTCCCTTCTCGAGCTTCGAGAGATCGAGAATATCATTGAGCAGCGACAGCAGTACCTTGCCGGACGCCTGGATCTGGCGCACGTAGCGGCGGTTGTCCCCGCTTAGCGTCCCGCGCGACAGCAGTTCGGCCATGCCGAGGATGCCGTTGAGCGGGGTGCGGATCTCATGGCTCATGTTGGCGAGAAATTCGGATTTCGCCTCGTTCGCCTCTTCGGCATGCTCGAGTGTCTCACGCAGACGCTGGCTCACGCGTCGCTGGAAGCGCAGATAGAACAGAAGCCCCACCGTCGCGGCCAGCGCGACGATGAAAAGACCCACCATAGTCGCCATGAAGAGCCCAAGGCTCCCGGTGCGTTCGCGCAGACTGGCATGGAGCGAGGCGTTCCCGGTCAGCGCGACATCTGTCGGCAACACCCGCGGTGGCAGGATCCAGTCCATGATGGACTTCCCGCCGGTCGCGAAGGAAAGCGTGGTCTTGCGGCCGTCGATGGCGGAGGTCGCGTGATGCAGAGCGCTCGTCATCAGGTTGGCCGAGGCCGCCTCGAGCATGCTGCGCAGATCGATCGCGGCATAGACCACCGTGACGGCGCCCCTCGCGCCGGCCGGTGCCATCGCCTGCATGACGACCAACCGCTCCTCACCGAGGCTCGCGAAGAGGCTGCCGTAATTTGCCGGCTGAACAGCATAAAGCCGCCCCTCGACGTCGCGCAGCCTGTCGATCAGATCGTCGAGCTCCGGACCGGGCGCGAGCCGCAGGATCGGCTTGCCGACCGCGGCAACCACCTGCTGGGGACGATCCGAGGTGAAATAGCCCAGCTCCGTCATGTAGGGTGACCAGCGCGAGGCATTGCGAAGCTTGCGCGCGATCCGGTCCTGGGCGCCGGCGGCGACGAAGGAGAACAGGTCCTTGACCTGCACATAGACGGCGTCCATGTCGGCGCGCACGCGCACCGCGAAATCGCGCTGATCGCTTTTCACCAGGGATTCGTGTTCGCCGTAGGAACGGTAGGCATTGAACGACAGCGTCGCCAGCACCAGCAGCATCGCCGCCCCGAGACCGAGAAGCTGCAGCCGCCTTGCGCGCGTATTGGACGTCGTATCCGTCACCATTACCAAACCACCCTTGCTTCGCCGGCGAGGAAGCCGGCCACCTGATTGCCCGATTCGTTGTAGACGAGACGATCAAAGGAATAGTTAGCGGCTCGGGCAATGCCGCGTCCGCAGCGCGCCGCCGCACGGGCCGGATCGCTGGCGAGGAAGGGTTTCCAGGTGAAGCCGGGGCCGTTGTCCTTGACGACGAACAACGTGCCGCCCTTGCGGCGCATCGCGGTCGCCTCGACGACGCCCTTGGCATAGCGCGGATCATGGGCGCGTGCCTTCAAGGCTTCGTCCCAGCCCCCCTCGGCCAGCAATCGCGTCTTCTCCTTCAAGCCGAATCGCAGCACCCCGTGCTCGACCGCGTTCTGGACCAGCTCGTAGATGCCCTGGATCGCCGCGTCGGGTTCGTGATGCAGGCTCGCCATCAGGCTGACCACGCCGTCGACCTCGTCGGGAAGGCGCAGGCGGAAACGCGCGATCTCCATGTTGCGAAAAGCGGATTGATGGGAGCCGAGTTCGTTGCGCACGCGCTCGTTGCGCTCCACTTCCTGAAGGGCGGAATTCATCACCGAGGTGACCAGCCCGCGGACCGGAGGCTTGGTGAGGTAGTAGAACACGCCGGCGGCGATCCCCGCGCTCATGTCGTCGTCGGAATTGGCGCCGGTCAGCATGACGACCGGAATATTGCGGGTCGCATCCGCGCGCTTGAGGCTGCGCGTCAGCCCGACACCGTCCATCACCGGCATCATGAAATCGGTCACCACGATATCGGCGCGCTGGGCGTCCTCGCGCATCATGGTGAAGGCCTCGGCGCCGTTCTCGGCCGTCTCGACGGCATAGCCGAGGCTTTCTAGCATGCCCGACAGCACCAGAAGCGAACTGCGATCGTCGTCGACCAGCAGCACGCGACGCTGCCGCTTGCCCGCGGTCAGGGGAATGGGGTCAGTCATTGCGTTCATGTCAGCGCTCCGCGAAAGAATAGCTGAAGGCCTTGCGCACCGGGCTGAGCAGGTAGGCCAGGACGGTCTTCTGCCCGGTTATGATGTCGGCGACGAATTCCATCCCCGGCGAGATCCGCGCCGCCGGCGCGTGATTGGGGCTGGTGCCCGACAAGCGCAGCCGAACCTTGAAATACTGCGCCCCGCCCGGATCGCGGAAAGCCGCCGGAGAGATCGAATCCACCGTCGCGTCGATCCAGCCGAAGCGGGTGAAGTCGTAGGTTGAAACCTTGACCTGCGCGGGAAGCCCCTCGCGCACATAGCCGATCTGGTTGACCGCGATCCGGGCCTCGGCGATCAGATCCTCGCCCTCGGGCACTATCGTCGCGATCTTCTGGCCGGATTCGACGACGCCGCCCAATGTCGTGACATCGAGCGATTTCACGCGCCCGTCGACTGGCGCGCGCACGGCGAGCCGTTCCAGCCGACGCCGCTTCTTGCTGCGCTCCCCCTCGAGGGCGGCGAGGGCGTTTTGCGCCTCTTCGAGCCGGCGGCTACGTTCGGCGCGGGTCTCGGCCCGGAAGGCCTCAAGGTTGCGCCGCGCCCGCTCGAGCGTGTCCGCCGCCGCCCGTCGGCGTTCCTGCAGTACCCGCCCCTCGTTGTCGGCCTTCGCGCGGGCATTGCGCCGCTCGGCCAGCAGGTTTCGGGTCGAATAGCCGCGGACGAATAGCGCCTCGGCGCGGTCGAATACCTCGGCGAGATAGAGCCGGGTCTCGTCGTTGCCCTCGATCTGCCGGTCGACGACGGCAAGGTTGTGCTTCGCCTGGTCGATCTGGCTGTCGAGCAACGCAAGGCGCGCCCGCTCCGCGTCGGCATCGGCGTTGAAGGCGTCTTGGCCCGCAGCACGCACGCGGGCGTCGTCGACGGCGCCGAAATCCGGGTCACGCCCGGCCAACAGCGCTTTGAGCGTGGCGATACGGGCGCGCATGCTCGCGCTCTGTTCGTCGAGGACGGCCGTGTCCTCGACGCTGGTGGCGTCCTGCAGCCGGACCAGGGGCTGCCCCTTCCGGACGCGCGCGCCCTCCTTCACGTCGATCGACTGGACGATCCCACCCTCGAGATGCTGGACCACCCGCTCGAAACCCGAAGGCAATATGGTGCCCTCGGCACGCGAGACCTCGTGGACCACGGCAAGCGCGGACCAGACGATGAAGGTCAGGATGCCGCCGGCGATCAGCAGGCTGGTCCGGCGGACGAAGGCCTGCGGCACGGTTTCCTCGATCAGGATGGGACGGGTCAGTTCGGCGGCCGCATCCTGCGGCGCCGACTGTCCGGACTGCCAGCCGGCGCCGGTCTTGGCGTCGGCGTCCACAGACGCCCCGGCCGCGGCATCGGGTCCGGCCCGATCCGTGCCGGTGCCGCGCCGGACCGCGATACGCTTCACCGCGATCCGTCCGAGCGCGTTCGACTTTGGCTTCGGCTTCCGGTCGGCGCTTTCTGCCGCATCCGTGCCGACGCCGTTTTCCTGCGCCTTGCCGGCGCGATCCATTTCATTCTTGTTCATGCGGCCCTCCCGATCAGGGTGGTGGGGGTGTTGACGACCGGGATCTTGCCGTAGCGAAGCGCCACGAGCCGGTCGGCCATGCTGAGAAGATCCGAGCGATGAGAGACGAACATCACCGTGCGCTCTCCGCGCGCGCGTTCGACGAGTGCACGGATCAGGTCGCCGACGCCCTCGTCGATGACACCGTTGGGGATCTCGTCGACGAGGATCAGGCGGCTGTCGATCATCAGCGCCTGGGCAAAGGCGAAACGGAAGGCGAACGCCGAGGAGCCGAGGGGTCGGTCGCCGATGACGTGATCGATGCCGCCGGGCAGCGCCCCAATCTCGTCCTCGAGCCCGACCACGCGCAGGATCTTGTTGATCTTGGCATCATCGGCGAGCGGATCGGCGAACATGAGGTTCTCGCGCAATGTTCCGGCAAAAAGCTTCGGGTATTGCGGCACATAGCTGATCCGCGCGCGCAGATCGGCGAAGCGCAGCTGGCGGGTATCGACGCCGTCGATCTGGACCGCGCCCAGCGACAGATCGGCCATGCCCATGATCAGCTTGAGCAACGTCGTCTTGCCGGCACCGTTGGCGCCGGTGATGCCGATGATCTCGCCGGGAACGATCTCCATCTCGAGGCCGACGAAGACCGGACGCGTGTCGGCGCCGCGAAAGCCGGTGTTGAGGAAGCTGACCGCACCCTCGACCCGGCGCAATTCGGTATATTCGCGCTTTTCCTCTTCCTCGGCCGGGATGTCCATCAGCGTGTTGAACTGTCGCACGCTGTTGGTGAGCTGCGTGATGCGTTGTGCCGACAGGCACAGAACGTGGTAGGGCGCCAGCGCGCGAAAGCCCAGGATGGTCACCGCCAGCAGCCCGCCCGCGCCCAGGGCACCGCCCCACGAAAGCACCGTGCCGAAGGCGAGGAGCGCCATCGAGGTGGCGGTCATGATGAAGGTCGAGCCGGATTCACCCAGCCCGCCGATCATGCGTTGCAGGAATTGCGCGCGCTGTTCGCGCCGCGCACGGCGGATGACGCGGTCGGACCAGCGGTGCTGCAGCCCGGCCTCGCGGATCGCCTGACGTTTCTCGAAGGTCTCGATCGCCAGCCGCTGCATCTCGGTGGTTTCCTCCGCCGCGACGGAGCTTGCGATGCGCATCTGCCGCGCCAGCAGCATGTAGAAGGCCAGATGCGCGAAGACGCCCGCGATCGGCACCAGCGCCAGCCAGCCGCCGATGATCGCGATCGCCGCGATCGACACCAGGCTGCCGGGTATGTCGAGGATGGCCCCGAACAGCGGCCCCGAAATGAAGCTGCGCACGCTTTCGAAGCTGCGCACCCGCGCGGCCTGGTCGGTTACCGCGGCACGTTCCGACAGGGCGGGGCGGATCCGCAGGATGCGCGCGAAGGAGGCGACGCTTGCCAGATAGTCGAGCCGCGCCGCGATCCACGCCAGGACGCGCGCACGGTAGAGCAGCAGCACGATCTCCAGCGTGATGACGAGCGCCATCCCCGCGA
>JASBUM010000180.1 GCA_030147905.1 Acidimangrovimonas sp. | reverse complement strand
GATCGCGGCGGAACTGCTGGGGGTGCCGGGGATGGGACAGGAAATGAATGCCGCAGCCGGCGTCGGCGCCTATGATGCGGTGGTGGTCTACATGCTGGCGATCTCGGCCGTCTACAGCCTGAGCGACTGGCTCTTCGGCCGGCTCGAGAGGAGACTTCTGCGATGGCATCCACGCTGAGCGCCCCTTCCGGGCCACATGTCACACCCGCGCCCGGCCCCGCGCCGGCCGCCCCCGCCGCGCCCGACGGCGCAGCGCATCGCGATGCGCGCGCGGTGCTGCATGCGCGCAACGTCACCCTGCGCTATCCGCGCGCCGAACGGCCGGTGCTTGCGGGTTTCGACCTCGAGGTCGCCGCCGGCGCCTTCATCGCCATCGTCGGCGGCTCCGGGGTGGGCAAGTCCACGCTGCTGCGCGTCATCGCCGGGCTGATCGCGCCGGAAGAGGGCACCGTCGTGCTCGACACGCCCGAGGCCCGCGACCGGCGGCGCCGCGCGATGGTCTTCCAGGACGGACGTCTGATGCCCTGGCGGCGGCTGCGCGCGAATATCGCCTACGGGCTGGAAGGGCTGGCGATCGACCGCGACGAGCGCGCCGCACGGATCGACGCGGTGCTGCGGCTGACCGGGCTCGAATCCCTGCAGGATCGCTACCCGCACCAGCTGTCCGGTGGCCAGATCCAGCGTGGCGGCATCGCGCGGGCGCTGGCGGTCGCGCCCGACATCCTGCTGATGGACGAGCCCTTCTCGGCGGTCGATGCGCTGACCCGCGAATCGCTGCAAGAGGAGTTGCTGCGCATCTGGCAGGCCAGCGGCAAGGCGGTGCTCTTCGTCACCCACGACATCGCCGAGGCCGTCTATCTGGCCGACCGGGTGCTGGTGCTGGCCGGCAGCCCCGCGCGCGTCGCGCTGGATTGCCCGGTGCCGCAGCCTCGTCCGCGCCGGCGGGGCGACGCGGCACTTGCCGAACTGGCCGCGCGCATCGGCCGCGCGCTTTAGCCCGGCCCCCGCCTTTCACCCTCCGCCGCCGCCGCGCCGGCCCCGCCGGCCGCGCTGCGCGCCATCGCCCCGATCGGGCGGCACACGCCCTCTGGACGGGCCGCGCCGGCCGGGGATAACCTGCCCCACCATGCCACGCACCGCGCTTGTCATCTTCGATTGCGACGGAGTGCTGATCGACAGCGAGGTCATCAGCGCCCGGATGCTGATCGCCGAGCTGGAACGCTACGGCGTCGCGATGGACATGGATTTCGTCGGGCGCCATTTCCTTGGCCGCAGCTACCCGGTGGTGCTGCGCGAGGTGCGCGAGCAGTTCGGCGTCGCGCTGCCCGACCGCTTCGAGGCCGATTACCGCAACCGCCTGCTCGCCGCCTTCGCGCGTGACCTGCGCATCATGCCGGGCATCGCCGAGGTCCTTGCGCGCCTTGCCGTGCCCTATGTGCTGGCCACGTCCTCCAGCCCCGAACGCACGGCACGGTCGCTGGCGCTGACCGGGCTGGCCCCCGCGTTCGAGGGGCGCGTCTTCACCGCCTCGATGGTGGCGC
>JASBUM010000178.1 GCA_030147905.1 Acidimangrovimonas sp. | reverse complement strand
GCCGCAAGCGCGACACGATCGCCGCGCTCCGGCCCGATGTCATCGCCAGCGGCAATATCGGCTGCATGACGCAGCTTGCCGACGCGGAGGGACCGCCGGTCGTGCATACGGTCGAGCTTCTGGATTGGGCCACCGGTGGACCGCGACCGCGGGCGCTGGCGGCGGCGCCGCGCGGCTGAGCGGCGGACCCGGCCCCGGCGGGGGACGCCGCGATCCGTGGTTGCCCAATGGCCAGCGGCGGCGGCGCGGTGTCTGACCGCGCCCGGAACGCATCCGCGCCGGAACGCGCGCATGGCGGTCGCTGTCGGGGCGTGATTTCGGATCCCGATTGCACTATCGTCGGCGATCCATGCGCCGCCCGCCCTGCCGTGATGCGGTGCGTCATCACCGGAACATGGTCGAAGGGGCCTGAATGCCGAGACGGATCGCCATCGTTGCGCTGATGCTGGCCATGACACCGCAACCGGCGCGGGTTCAGGCCCTGCCGCCCGGCACGCCGCTGCGGCTTCTGTCGACGGGCGACGAGGGGCGTGGCTGGGAAGGGGTCGGCCGGCTCGATATCCGCGGGCAGGGGTTCTGTACGGCCGCGCTCGTCGCGCCGGACGAGATCCTGACCGCCGCGCATTGTCTCTATGACCGCTCGACCGGCAAGGCGGTGGAGCCGGGCCGGATGGAATTCCTCGCCGGCTGGCGGATGGGACGCGCCGCCGCCTATCGCGGCATCCGTCAGGTGGCGGTTCCGCCGGGGTATCGCTATTCCGCGCGCGAGGATCCTTCGCGTATCGGCAACGACATCGCGCTGCTCAAGCTTGTCCGCCCCATCCGGCGCGCGACGATCCGGCCCTTCGAGATCGACCCGACGGTCGATGCGGGCGATCCGGTCGGCGTGGTGTCCTATGCGCGGGGGCGGGCCCAGGCGCCGTCGCTGCAGAAGCTGTGCCATGTCCTGCGCAAGGACCGCGGCGTGCTGGTGCTCGACTGCACGGTCGATTTCGGCTCGTCCGGGGCGCCGGTGTTCACGCTGGGGGGCGGTCCGGCGCGGATCGTGTCGATGATTTCGGCCAAGGCCCTGGTGCGCCGCCGCCCGGTGGCCCTTGGGGTCGATCTGGGCGCGGTCCTTCCGGTCCTGCGCGCCGAGATGCGGGCGCTGGCGGCCGGGCGCTTCCGGCGGGTGGACACCACCGGGCTGCCGCCTGCGGGCATCCGCGACGGCGGGGCCAAGTTCGTCCGGCCGGGCGCCGACGGGCCTGCGCGAAGCCCCCGGTCCGGTGGCGGGCAGGCCGCGATCGCGCGCCCGCCCGAGGCCCCCCAGACCCCTTGAAACAGGGTGGAAACCTACCCATTTCGTTGCTGCGGGCGCCGTGACGGGCCCGCGAGCCGGCGGGCCGCGGTGGCCGTGCCGGGAATGACATCGCTCAATGGAGGATGACTATGAGAACCTTCGATTTTGCCCCGCTCTATCGTGCGACCGTGGGGTATGACAGGCTTGCCGATCTGATGGACCGGGTCCTGTCGAACGAGGTGGCCCAACCCGGCTACCCGCCCTACAACATCGAGAAGACCGATGACGATTCCTATCGGATCACGATCGCGGTCGCGGGCTTTGCCACCGACGAGCTGAACGTCGAGGTGAAGGAGAACACGCTGGTCGTGGCGGCGCGCAAGGCCGATGACGAGACCGAACGCAGCTATCTGCATCGCGGCATCGCGACCCGCGCGTTCGAGCGTCGTTTCGCCCTCGCCGACCACGTGCGCGTGACCGGCGCGAGCCATGCCGACGGCATGCTGCATATCGACCTCGTGCGCGAAACCCCCGAGGCGCTGAAGCCGCGCCGCATCGAGATCGCGCGCTCCTCGGACATCGAGGCCAAGGCGGTCGAGGCCAGGCAGAGCCCCGAACCCGTAGACGCCTGATCCGGCGACGGAACGACGCCCGCCCCCGCTCGTGACTGCGGGGGGCGGCGTGGTGTGGGCGCACCCGAGGGTGCGCCCTTTTTGCATGTCTGCGCCCCCGGGGCCTTGCCTTGCGCGCGGCGGCACCGGATGCTGTCGGCATGACCCATGCAGCAAATGCCGGCCCCGACCGGCCCGATCCCGCCCGTGACCGCCCGCTCCAGGACGATGCCGAAGGTGATTGCCGCTTGTCCGGTGCCGGGTCCGGAGGCGCCGAGGCTTCGTTCGGCCACTTCGCTGCTTCGGGCTCGGGCCCGCGAACCGGCGGAGGTGTTCGCGCATCGGACCTTTCCGGCTCCGCCGCGTCCGGCCCGGGCGGGGCAGGTCCGGAGGCGCCGGAAGTTGCTGCTGTCCAGCTGCGTATCCGCGTGGTCTTTGGCCCCGGTGAACGTCTGGGCCCCGGCAAGGCGGACCTGCTGGAACGCATCGGCCAGACCGGATCGATCTCGGCGGCGGGGCGCGCGATGGGCATGAGCTACAAGCGTGCCTGGAACCTGGTCGAGGAACTGAACGCGATGTTCGCCGCGCCCCTCGTGGTGGCAAGCCGCGGCGGAGCGCAGGGGGGTGGGGCCGCTCTGACGCGGACGGGCGAGAAGGTGCTGGCCCATTACCGCGCGATAGAAGCGGCCGCGGCGGGCGACGGCAGCGGAGCCATCGCCGCGCTCATGGCGATGCGCCGGGGCCGGGATATGAACAGTGGGAAATAACGCTTGCCTTCTTCGGAGCCGGCTTGCCATATGTACCGGCGGACATATCGCAATGCCGGAGAAAGCCATGAAAACACCGTTCGTGTCACGCCGCGCCCTTGTCGCGGGATGCCTGTCGCTCGGAATGATCGCCGCGGGGCTGCTGCCAGCACCGGCAAGCGCCGCCCGGATCACGGTATTTGCCGCCGCCAGCCTGAAGAACGCGCTGGGCGAGATCGCCCGCGACTGGAAGGCCGACAGCGGGAACGAAGCCGCCATCTCCTTCGCCGGAAGCTCGCTTCTGGCGCGGCAGATCATCGCCGGCGCGCCGGCCGACCTCTATATTTCGGCCGATATCAAGTGGATGGACGCGGTGGCCCGGGCCGGGCGGATCGCGCCGCAAAGCCGGGTCGATCTTCTCGGCAACAGTCTCGTGCTGATCGCTCCCCGTGCGTCGGCAGCCCCGGTCCATGTCGCCAAGGGGTTCGATCTGCTGGGCAAGCTTGGCAGCGGACGGCTGGCGATGGCGCTATACGACAGCGTGCCGGCGGGGATCTACGGACGCGAGGCGCTGACCGCGCTCGGGGTCTGGACGGTGCTCAAGGGACATGTCGCGCAGGCCGACAACGTGCGCGCGGCGCTGGCGCTGGTGGCGACCGGCGAGGCGCCCTACGGCATCGTTTATGCCACCGATGCCGCCGCCGAGCCGCGGGTGAGCGTGGTGGGCACCTTTCCCGCCGACAGCCACCCGCCGATCATCTATCCCGCCGCGCTGATGAAGGGGGCGTCACCGGCCGCCCGTGCCTTCATGGCCTATCTCGAGGGGCCGCGCGCGCGGGCAGTCTTCGAACGCGACGGCTTCCGGGTCCTGGTGAAATAGCGCATGCAGGCTCTGTTGTCCGCGGCGGAATGGCAGGCGGTGGTGCTGTCGCTGAAGGTCTCGCTGATCGCGACCGGGGTCAGCCTGCCGCTGGGGGTGGCGGCGGCGATGGCGCTGGCGCGGGGCCGCTTCGCCGGACGCCAGATCTTCAACGGGGTGGTTCATCTGCCGCTCGTTCTGCCCCCGGTGGTGACGGGCTATCTGTTGTTGCTGGCCTTCGGGCGTCAGGGGCCGCTGGGTATCGTGTTTCACGAATTTCTGGGGCTCGATTTCGCCTTTCGCTGGACCGGGGCGGCGCTGGCTGCGGGAATCATGGGCTTTCCGCTGATGGTCAGGGCGATCCGCCTGGCGATCGAGGCGGTCGACCCCCGGCTGGAGGCGGCCGCCGCGACGCTGGGCGCGCCGCGGGCCTGGGTCTTCGCGACCGTCACCTTGCCGTTGATCGCGCCGGGGATCATGGCGGGGGCGATCCTCGCCTTTGCCCGTGCGATGGGCGAATTCGGCGCCACGATTACCTTCGTGTCGAACATCCCCGGCCAGACACAGACGCTGCCGCTGGCGATCTATTCGATCCTTCAGGTGCCCGGCGCCGCGGCCGAGGCCTCGGCCCTACGGCTCGTCTTCGTGTCGGTGGGCGTGTCGATGGCAGCACTTATGGCCTCGGAATGGATGGTGCGCCGTGTCGCACGCCGGGTCGCGGGGGCGTGACGACATGAGCCTGTCGGTCACCATGCGCCACCGTTTCGCCGATTTCACGCTCGAGGCGGGCTTCGAGGCGCCGGCCGGGGTGACCGCGCTGTTTGGCCGGTCGGGGGCGGGAAAGACGAGTATCGTCAACGCCGTGGCGGGGCTCTTGCGTCCCGAGCAGGGGCGCATCGCGCTTGACGGTCGGGTGCTGTTCGATGCCGAGGCGCGGATCGCGCTGCCGCCCCATCGTCGGCGCATCGGCTATGTGTTCCAGGAAGGGCGGCTGTTCCCGCATCTCGACGTGCGGCAGAACCTCCTCTACGGCCGGCGTTTCGCGCCGCGTTCCCTGCCCGGAGAGCAGCTTGGGGCGGTGGTCGATCTGCTCGGGATCGGCGGGCTTCTGCATCGGCGGCCGGGGGCGCTGTCGGGGGGCGAGAAACAGCGCGTGGCGATCGGCCGCGCATTGCTGTCCAAGCCGGCGCTGCTGCTCATGGATGAGCCGCTGGCCGCGCTCGATGCCGAGCGCAAGGACGAGATCCTGCCCTATCTGGAACGACTTCGCGACGAGACCGCGGTGCCGATCCTCTATGTCAGTCATTCGTTGGCCGAGGTGGCGCGGCTCGCGACCACGCTGGTTCTGATCGAGGGCGGCCGGGTGCAACGTGCGGGCCGGGCCGACGAAATACTGGCCGATCCCGAAAGTGCCTCCGCTCTGGGTCTGCGCGAGGCCGGCGCGATCGTCCCCGCGCGTCTGGTCACGCAACATCCCGACGGGCTGACGGAACTGGCGGCGGCGGGGGGCGTGCTGTTCCTGCCGCGCATCGAGGCGCCGGAAGGGGCGCGCTTCCGGCTGCGCATCCATGCCCATGACGTGATCTTGTCGCGCGGCCGGCCCGAGGGGCTGTCGGCGCTCAACATCCTTGCGGGGCGGGTCGAGGCTCTGC
>JASBUM010000177.1 GCA_030147905.1 Acidimangrovimonas sp. | reverse complement strand
GCATATTTTCCCAGTTGCGACCCGTTGGTGGTAAGCGTCAGCTCCTTCAACGCGCCGGTTTCGAGATGTCGGCCCATGGCTTCGAAAAAGGTCATGATCCCGCGCCGCACCAGGGGCTCGCCGCCGGTGATGCGCAGCTTTTCCACGCCGAGGGCGACAAAGGCCGAACACAGCCGGTCGAGTTCCTCCAGCGTCAGCAATTCCTTCTTGGGCAGGAAGGTCATGTGCTCGGACATGCAATAGACGCAGCGGAAATCGCAGCGGTCGGTGACCGAGACCCGCAAATAGGTGATGGCGCGGGCGAAAGGGTCGATCAGCGGGAGGGGCGCGGCTTGGGTCATGACGGAAATCTAATCCGCGCCGCACGCCTCGGCAAGGGCAGCGGCTGCCGGCGCGCGCGGCATTGACGCGGCCGGTGGCGCGCGCCAAGAAGGGCGGCGAGGGGTCTGGATCGGGGGGAGCGATGACAGATGTCCAGGGCGCAGGCCGCGAGGATCGCCGTCTGCTCGGGCCATTCCGGGGCTGGGACGAGATCGCGCGCGATTTTCGTTGGCATATCCCCAGCCATTTCAATATCGCCGAGCGCTGCTGTGACAGCTGGGCGCGGGGGGCGCCGGGCAAGCTGGCCTTGATCGAACTGGCCGAGGATGGCAGCCGCCGCGAATGGAGCTACGGCCAGTTGAAAGCCGCCTCGGACCGGCTCGCGAATGCCTTGCGCGCCCGCGGGCTGCGCCGTGGCGATCGTCTCGCGATCTTGCTGCCGCAGGGGCCGGCGGTGCTGATCGCCCATTTCGCGGCGATGAAATTGGGCGCGGTCGCGCTGCCTCTCTTCACCCTTTTCGGCCCCGAGGCGCTGTCCTATCGGCTCGGCGATTCCAGTGCGCGCATGCTCGTCACAGACGGCGATAACCTACCGAAAATCATGGAGTTATGGTCAGATCTTCCCGAATTGAAGGAAGTTTTCGCGCTCTCCGGCGCCCGCGCCCCCGCGCGCGATTTCTGGGCCGAGATCGCCGCCGCCGCCGAGACGCTGGAGCGGGTGGAGACGGCCGCCGAGGATCCGGCGATGATGATCTATACCTCGGGCACGACGGGCGCGGCCAAGGGCTGCCTGCACGCCCATCGCTTTTTGCTTGGCCATCTGCCGTCGATGGAATTGCACCAGGAGGGATTTCCCCAGCCCGGCGATTGCGGCTGGACCCCGGCCGACTGGGCCTGGATCGGTGGGCTGATGGATATGGCGATCCCGTGCCTTTACTACGGCGTGCCGTTGGTCAGCCGCCGCATGCGCAAATTCGACCCCGACGAGGCCTATGCCCTGATCGCGGCCGAACGGGTGCGCAATCTGTTCTTGCCGCCCACCGCGCTCAAGCTGATGCGCGCGGCCAAGGTGCCCGACCGCGTCGATGTCCGTTCGGTCAGTTCCGGCGGCGAGAGCCTCGGCGCCGAGATGCTGGCCTGGGGGCAGGAGGTGCTGCGCGCGCCGATCAACGAGATCTACGGCCAGACCGAATGCAATTTGCTCGTCGCCACCGTTACCGGGCTGATCGGGACCCGGCCGGGGGCGATGGGCAAGGCCGTGCCGGGCCACGAGATGGCGGTGATCGACGCGGCGGGTCGGCCGCTGCCGCCCGGCGAACTGGGCGAGATCGCGGTGCGCCGCGGCACGCCGGTGATGTTTCTCGAATACTGGAACAAGCCCGACAAGACGGCGGAGAAGTTCCGCGGCGACTGGATGCTGACGGGCGATTTGGGCCGATGCGACGCCGAGGGCTGGTTCACCTATGTCGCACGCGCCGACGATGTCATCACCTCGGCCGGCTACCGGATCGGGCCGTCCGAGATCGAGGATTGCCTGATGGGCCATCCCGACGTGGCCATGGCCGCGGCGGTCGGGGCGCCCGACGCCTTGCGCGGCGAGGTGGTCAAGGCCTTCGTCGTTTTGCGGCCCGGCGCCGCCTGGGGGGGTGACCTTGAAACCGCGCTGATCGCACGGGTGCGCGAACGGGTCAGTCCGCATGTGGCGCCGCGCCAGGTGGTGGCGATGGAAAGCCTGCCGATGACCGCGACCGGCAAGATCCTGCGCCGCGAATTGCGTGACGCCTGAGCGGCTCGTGATCCGCGGCGCCCCATCCCGTGGCCGGCAACGCGGTGCCAGTGGCCGGGTAACGGCGCCCGATATTTAGTGGCGGTTCATTGGTTTTATGATGATCTGCAATAGCATGACTTGGTCAACGCCATTACTTTCGTTCCGTTGATTGTGCCTAAAACCCCGCACCAAACTGAACTCGTTGACGCAAAAGCGCTTTGAATGCGATTGCCTGCAGGTACACAACCCAATCATGATCCTCGCGCCAAAAATATATCCAGAGTCCCCTTTTTGCGTGGGTGGCATATCCTGCTGAAATTACATCATTATTATATACGCCCCCGAAGGGTACTTATATGTTGCAGGGGAATAATTTTGGCTGCTCCGTGAATTGTCATAATTTGACCAGAGCTAGCGGAGTTGGTGTAGGAATTTTTAAATTTTTATAGCGAGTTGTCGAATTTTGGCGGGGCTGGTTCGTGTGCCATGGGGTTTTAGCTTGTCGCTTGATGCCGGTTAGTTATGTACCGTATATGCGCGGATCTTGATTTTCGCCGCTCGTTTCCCAAGGCAATGGAATTTAATAGTCGTGGTTGAGGGCTGCTGAATAGTCCTTGGCGAAATGGAAGGTGGGCAGCAGCTTGTTCACTTTCGAAAAGTATCGTTCGATTTGGCTTACTCCACTGTGACGGATTTTGCCAGGTTGCGCGGCTGGTCGACGTCGGTGCCCTTGGCGACGGCGGTGTGATAGGCCAGCAGCTGCACCGGCAGGGCGTAAAGGATCGGGGCGAGCGCGGGCAGCACGTTCGGCAGCACGAGACTGCGCCAGCAGCCCTCGGCGGCGCGCGCGTGACCGTCGGCATCGGTGATCAGGATGACCTTGCCGTGGCGTGCCAGCACCTCCTGCATGTTCGACATCGTCTTGTCGAACAGGGCATCACTGGGCGCCAGAACGACGACGGGGACCTGCCGGTCGACAAGTGCGATCGGTCCGTGCTTGAGTTCACCGGCGGCATAACCTTCGGCGTGTATATAGCTGATTTCCTTGAGCTTCAGGGCGCCTTCGAGGGCGATCGGAACCATCGGGCCGCGACCGAGGAACAATACGTCCTGGGCCTCGGCGAGCTTGGCCGCAAGGGCTGCGATCTCGTCCGACAGGGCGAGGGCCTGGTTCATCATGCCGGGCAGGTGGTGGAGGGCGCGGGCATGGGCCTGGGCGGTCGCTGCGTCCATGCGTCCGCGGTCGCGGGCGGCACGCAGGGCCAGCATCGCAAGGACCATCAGTTGGCCGGTGAAGGCCTTGGTAGAGGCCACGCCGATTTCGGCGCCGGCGAGGGTGGGCAGCGCGTGATCGCTTTCGCGCGCGATCGAGGAGGTCGGCACGTTGACCACCGCAAGCACCCGCGCGACCTTGCCGCGCACATGGCGCAGCGCGGCAAGCGTATCGGCGGTTTCACCCGACTGGCTGACGAAAAGAGCCCAGGACGCGGGCGAGAGGGGCGGCTCGCGGTAGCGGAATTCCGAGGCGATATCGAGATCCACCGGCAATCCGGCCCAGGATTCGAACCAGTACTTGGCCACGTGGCAGGCGTAATGGGCGGTGCCGCAGGCCACCAGCGTAAGCCGGTCGACGGAGGTGAAATCGAGATCCTCCGGCAGGTGAGGGGGCGCATCCGGATCGGGCAGGTAATGGCCCAGCGCGTCGGCCAGAACCACCGGCTGCTCGGCGATTTCCTTGGCCATGAAATGCTTGTAGCCCGCCTTGTCTATCTGCCCCGGATCGATCTGCACCCGGGTCAGCGCGCGGCTGACGGGCTGGCCCCCGGCGTCGAAGACCTGCACCCCGGCGCGCGTGACGACGGCATGATCGCCATCCTCGAGATAGGTGATGTCGCCGGTTATCGGCGCCAGGGCGATGGCGTCCGAACCCACGTACATCTCGCCCGCGCCATGGCCGATCGCCAACGGCGAGCCTCGGCGCGCGGCGATCAAAAGATCATCCTCATCCTCGAACAGGAAAAGCAGCGCGAAGGCCCCTTCGAGCCGGGCCAGCGTGCGCGCGGCGGCCTCGTGCGGGGAGAGGCCCCCTTCGCGGTAATGGCGGGCCAGAACCGCCACGGTCTCGGTATCGGTCTCGGATTCGAAACGATGCCCGGCGGCGGCGAGTTCGTCGCGAAGCGCGCGGAAATTCTCGATGATGCCGTTGTGCACCACCGCCACCGGCCCCGCGACATGCGGATGGGCGTTGCTTTCGGTGGGCGCGCCATGGGTGGCCCAGCGCGTATGGCCGATGCCGATGCTTCCGGCGAGAGGGTCGTGCACAAGCTTGTCGGACAGGTTGACGAGCTTGCCCGTCGCACGCCGCCGCTCCAGTCGGCCCGCGCGCAGGGTGGCGATCCCGGCGCTGTCATAACCACGGTATTCGAGCCGCTTGAGCGCCTCGACGATGGTCGGCGCCACTTCGTGGTTGCCGATGATCCCGACGATGCCGCACATCAGCCGCCCTTTCCCTGTTCCGCATTGCGCGCACGCAGGCGCGCCATGATCCGCGCGCCGTAGCCCGCCTTTACCACCTGGGCGGCCCGGCCGAGCGCAAGCGCGCCCTCGGGCACGTCACGGTTGATGACCGAACCCGATCCCGTCATGGCGCCGTCGCCGAGCCGGACCGGAGCCACCAGCATCGTGTCCGAGCCGACGAAGACGTCGCGGCCGATTTCGGTATGGTGCTTGAAGACGCCGTCGTAGTTGCAGGTGATGGTGCCGGCGCCGATGTTGCTGCGCGCGCCCACATGCGCGTCACCGAGGTAGGTCAGATGGTTGACCTTCACGCCCTCGTCGAGGATCGCGTTCTTGATCTCGACGAAATTGCCGACATGGACATCCTCGGCCAGTTCGGCGCCGGGGCGCAGCCGGGCGAAGGGGCCGACACGCGCGCCGCGGCTGACATGGCAGCCCTCGAGATGGCTGAAGGCTTGGATCTCGGCGCCCGATTCGATCGTCACGCCGGGGCCGAAGACCACATGTGGCCCGACTACCGCATCGCGTCCGATCACCGTGTCGAGCGCGAAGAAGACGGTCTCCGGCGCGGTCAGCGTGACCCCGTTTTCAAGCGCCTCGGCGCGGGCGCGGGCCTGGAAGGCGGCCTCGGCCCGGGCCAGTTCGCCGCGGGTGTTGACGCCCAGGGTCTCCGCTTCGTCGCAGCGCACGACGCCGGCCGACAGCCCGCGCGCACGGGCCAGCGCCACGATGTCGGTCAGGTAGTATTCGCCCGCCGCGTTCTCCGCACCCACCGCCGCGACCAGTTCGAACATCAGTTTGGCCGGTGCGCACAAAACCCCGCTGTTGCAAAGCGTTATGCCGCGTTCTTCCGCGGTGGCGTCACGATGTTCGACGATGCGTTCAAGCCGGTCGCCCGCGACGACGAGGCGGCCATAGCGGCCCGGGTCGCGGGCCTCGAACCCCAGTACCACCAGGTCGTGGCGGCCGCGCGCATCTTGCAGTGCCGCAAGGGTCTCGGGGCGCACCAGCGGCGTGTCGCCGTAAAGGACCACGCAGTCGCCGTCGGCATCGGCGAGGATGGGCGCGGCCTGCGCGACCGCATGGGCGGTGCCGCGCTGCGGGCTCTGGACGACGATCCGCGCGGTGTCGTGCCAGCGGCGGGCCTCGGCGCCCACTGCCTCGGCCTGGTGGCCCGCGACGACGATCACATGTTCGGGATCGAGCGTGGCGCCGGCGGCGAGGACATGGGCCAGAAGCGGCGCACCCCCCAGCCGGTGCAGCACCTTGGGCAGATCCGAATTCATCCGGGTTCCCTGGCCCGCGGCCAGGACGATCAGCGAGACGGGCATGACAGATCCTTGTTGACGCGCCCGTTTTAACCGATGGCTTGGATGCCGCAAGCCGAACGGTTTCACATCATCTTACCAAGTGTTGCACGGGGGGAAAGCGATGGGCGGAGACCGGCCGTTCCCGCCATGGCCGGACCGGGCGCGGCAGCGCGGGCCGCGGGACGCGTGCGAGTGCCTGCGCGCGCGGTTGCACAGCCTTCCCGCGCGCCGCAAAGTGGCGGCGGCGCATGAGGGGATTCGCATGGCGACGGTAATCTTCGATCTCGACGGAACCCTGGCCGACACGTCGGGCGATCTGATCGCGGCGGCCAACGCCTGCTTCAACGGGCTCGGCCATGGTGCGCCGCTCGACCCGCGGGTCGATGCCGGCACAGCCTTCCACGGTGGCCGCGCGATGCTGCGGCTGGGGTTCGAACGGGTCGCGCCGGGCGGCTGGGACGAGGCCATGGTCGATCGCGCCTTTCCGCAACTGCTTGACGCCTATGCCGCCGATATCGACCGTCATACGCGGCTTTATCCCGGCGCCATGGCGGCGGTCGAGGATCTGCGCGCCGCCGGCTACCGGGTCGGGATCTGCACCAACAAGCCCGAGGCCCTGGCCGAGGCGCTGTTGGTCCGGCTTGGCGTGCGGGACGCTTTCGCCTCGTTGATCGGGGCCGACACCTTGCCCGTGCGCAAGCCCGATCCGGCGCCCTTGTGGGCGGCGATCGCGCGTGCCGGCGGCGACCCGGCGCAGGCCATTCTGGTGGGCGACACGCGAACCGACCGCGATTGCGCGCGCGCCGCAGGGGTGGCCGCGGTCCTGGTGACCTTCGGCCCCGCCGGGCGCACGGTGGCCGATCTTGCCCCCGAGGCGCTTCTGGACGATTTCGCCGCCCTGCGCGGCATTGCCGAGCGGCTGGTGCCGCTTGCCGCCTGAAGGAGGGCGCGCAGATGGTCGAGGTGTTCAAGGGGTCCTTCACCCAGCAAGAGCCGATCCCGGAGGCCGCGATCGAGGCCGCGGTGGCGGTGCTGCGTCATGGCCGGCTGCACCGTTACAACACCGTACCCGGCGAGGCCGGGGAGGTGGCGCTTCTGGAAGAGGAATTCGCCGCCGCCATGGGCGCACGCTATTGTCTGGCGGTGGCGTCGGGCGGTTATGCCCTGGGCTGCGCCCTTCGGGCGTTGGGGGTGGCGCCGGGCGATCCGGTCCTGACCAATGCCTTCACCCTTGCTCCGGTTCCGGGCGCGATCGCGGCCCTGGGCGCGCGGCCGGTCTTCGTCGAGGTGACCGCGGAACTGGTGATCGATCTCGACGATCTGCAAGCCCGGATCGCGGCCAGCGGCGCGCGGGTGCTGATGCTCAGCCACATGCGCGGCCATATCTGCGACATGGATCGGCTTATGGCGGTTTGCGACCCGGCGGGGGTCGCGGTGATCGAGGATTGCGCCCATACGATGGGGGCGGCCTGGCGCGGCACGCCTTCGGGACGGCATGGGGTGATGGCCTGCTATTCGACCCAGACCTACAAGCACATGAACTCGGGCGAGGGCGGGCTCATGATCAGCGACGACGCCGATCTGATGGCGCGCGCGATCCTGCTGTCGGGCTCCTACATGCTTTATCCGCGCCACCGCGCCGCGCCGCCGGCCGCAGCCTTCGAGCAGGCGAAATGGGAAACGCCCAATGTCTCGGGGCGGATGGACAATCTGCGCGCCGCGATCCTGCGGCCGCAACTGGCGCGCCTGTCCGAGCAATGCGCGGCCTGGAACGCGCGTTATCGCGTGCTCGAGGCCGGGCTGGCCGACACGCCGGGGCTGCGCCTGATCGCCCGGCCCGAGGACGAGGCTTTCGTCGGCTCGTCCTTCCAGTTCCTTTTGCCCGATTGGCCGGCGGCGGAAATCGCCGCGCTGGTTGCGCGCTGCGCCGCCCGGGGGGTCGAGCTGAAATGGTTCGGCGCGCCGGAGCCTGCCGGTTTCACCTCGCGCTACGACAGTTGGCGTTATGCCGCGCCCAAGCCCCTGCCGCGGACCGACCGGGTCCTGGCCGGGCTTGTGGATCTGCGCCTGCCGCTGACCTTCAGCCTCGATGATTGCGCCCTGATCGCGCGGATCATACGGGCCGAGACCGGCGCGATGTTCCAGGCCGGGGCGGGATACGCGCGGGCCGCGCCCGCCTAGGCCGACGCCGGCCGCGGATCCTCGGGCGGGCGGCCCGAGGCGAGCCAGGCCAGCCTGGGCCCCAGCCGCGCGCCCAGGTGCCGGTCGAGCCCGTAATAGAGCCCGGCGCGGGTCAGGAAGATGAAGCCGAAGACGAAGACATAGATGATCGCGGTGCCGATGTCGGTCGAGCCCGCGACATAGGGGCCGCCGAGGCCCTCGGCAGTGGACCAGATCACCAGGCAAAGCGCCGCGCCGCCCAGGCAGGCGAGATCGGTGAACAGCCCCAGGATCAGCGCCAGCGCCAGCGCCGTTTCCGACAGCGCCACGAGATAGGCGAAGCCTACCGGATCCACCCGCACGACATCGACCCACAGGCTGATCCAGGCGCGCACCAGATAGGGTTGATGGGCCTGCGCGCCCGTCAGGTAGGCCGCGAAGTTGTGAATGAAATCGGGGCGCCATTTGAATTGCGCGTCGATCGCCCAGACGAGGCCGAAGGCCATGCGCAGCAGCCCGGCCCCGCGGTTGCGCCATTCCGCGCCCGGATCCGTATGCAGTCCCATCCGCCTATCCTCCTTGATGGCAGGACAGCCCCCGGACCCTATGATGCCATTGCCGCGCGGGGTCGGGTCAAATCACTTTCCCTTGGTGCCCTAGGTGATTGACGAACGGCCGCGCGCTGCGTAGAAATGAACAAGTGTTCAATAAACCGGGTTCGGAGGAGGGTCCGATGTTCACCGCCACCATGCGTTTCGATCTGGGCGAGGATGTCGCGGCTCTGCGCGAGATGGTCCATAAATGGGCGCAGGAGCGGATCAAGCCGCTGGCCGCCGCGATCGACCGCGACAATCTCTTTCCGGCCGAATTGTGGCGCGAGATGGGGGAGCTGGGCCTTCTCGGCATCACCGTGGACGAAGAATTCGGCGGCGCGGGCCTCGGCTATCTCGCCCATGCCGTGGCGGTGGAGGAAATCGCGCGGGCCTCGGCCAGCGTGTCGCTGAGCTACGGCGCGCATTCCAACCTTTGCGTCAATCAGATCAGCCTCAATGGCTCGGATGCGCAAAGGCGCAAATATCTGCCGGGGCTGATCTCGGGCGAACATGTCGGTGCGCTGGCCATGTCCGAGGCCGGCGCCGGATCGGACGTGGTCGGCATGAAGCTGCGGGCCGAGAAGCGAAACGGCTATTACACGCTGAACGGCTCGAAATACTGGATCACCAACGGCCCCGATGCTGATGTGCTGGTGGTCTATGCCAAGACCGACCCCGAGGCGGGTTCGAAGGGGATCACCGCATTTCTCGTCGAGAAGAGCATGAAGGGCTTTTCCACCAGCCCGCATTTCGACAAGCTGGGAATGCGCGGCTCGAACACCGCCGAGCTGATCTTCGAGGATTGCGAAGTGCCGTTCGAGAATGTCCTGGGCGAAGAGGGGCGCGGCGTGCGGGTGCTGATGTTGGGGCTCGATTACGAGCGGGTGGTTCTGTCGGGGATCGGCACCGGGATCATGGCTGCCTGTCTCGACGAGGTCATGCCCTATCTGGCCGAGCGGCGCCAATTCGGCCAGCCGATCGGGAATTTCCAGCTCATGCAGGGCAAGATCGCCGATATGTATACCGCGATGAACACCGCGCGCGCCTACCTCTACGAGGTTGCCAAGGCCTGCGACCGCGGCGAGGTCATGCGCCATGACGCGGCGGCTTGCGTGCTTTATTGTTCCGAACAGGCGATGGTGCAGGCCCATCAGGCGGTGCAGGCGCTGGGCGGGGCGGGGTTTTTGAACGACAGCGTGGTCAGCCGGCTGATGCGCGACGCCAAGCTGATGGAGATCGGCGCGGGCACCTCGGAAATCCGCCGGATGCTGATCGGGCGCGAATTGATGGGGGCGATGGGATGACGTTGGCTGCGCGCATCGCCGGCTATCGCTGTCCCGAATGCGGGGCGGAGCTGCCGTTTCTCGATCTCAACAAGACCGGACGGCGTTCGGGGCGCGACAAGCCGATCACCTGCCCGGGATGCGGCGCGCGGTTGCGCATCGGCGATCACGGCGCGCCGGGGCTGGTGAAATTCCTGCTGATCCAGGCGCCGGTGGCGCTGCTGCCGCCGATCGCCCTGGCCGAAGTGCTGCGGTTCTGGCCGGTCACCGGCGTACCGGACGCGGCCGGGGGCGCGACGCTGTCGCCTCTCGGGCTTGGTCTGGTGCTGGCGCTCTTCGTGTTCTGCGGGCTGGTGTCGCGCCGCTTCGCCCGGATCGAGGCGGTGGGCGCGGGCGATGCCGCCGCAGCGAAAGGAAAGGACAAGCCATGAGCCGTCTGACCTCGACGATCCTGCCCGCTTCCGACGCTTTCCGCGCCAATCAGGCGGCCCATGCCGCGATGCTGGAACGGGTCGGAACCGCGGCACGGCAGGCCGCCGAGGGTGGCGGCGAAAAGGCCCGCGCGCGCCATGTCGGGCGGGGCAAGATGCCCCCGCGCGAACGGGTGGCGGGGCTTCTGGACGCCGGCTCTCCGTTCCTGGAAATCGGCGCGACCGCCGCGCATGGCATGTATGACGGCGCAGCCCCCGCCGCCGGGCTGATCGCCGGCATCGGCCGGGTCCATGGCCTGGATGTGATGGTGGTGTGCAACGACGCCACCGTGAAGGGCGGCACCTATTACCCGATGACCGTGAAGAAGCACCTGCGCGCCCAGGAAATCGCCGAGGAATGCGCGCTGCCCTGCGTCTATCTGGTCGACTCGGGCGGCGCCAACCTGCCCAACCAGGACGAGGTCTTCCCCGACCGCGACCATTTCGGCCGCATCTTCTACAATCAGGCGCGGATGTCGGCCAAGGGGATCGCCCAGATCGCCGTGGTGATGGGCTCGTGCACGGCGGGCGGTGCCTATGTGCCCGCGATGTCCGACGTGTCGATCATCGTCCGCAATCAGGGCACGATCTTCCTCGCAGGTCCCCCCCTGGTCAAGGCCGCGACGGGCGAGGTGGTCTCGGCCGAGGATCTGGGCGGCGGCGATGTGCACACCCGCCTTTCGGGCGTGGCCGACTATCTGGCCGAGGATGACGCCCATGCGCTGGCGCTGGCGCGCCGCGCGGTGGCCTCGCTGAACCGCCGCAAGCCCGAGACGGTGGTCTGGCAATGCCCCGAAGACCCCGCCTACGACCCGGCCGAGATCCTGGGCGTGGTGCCGGCGAACCTTTCCACCCCCTATGACATCCGCGAGGTCATCGCCCGCGTGGTCGATGGCTCGCGCTTCGACGAGTTCAAGCCGCGCTTCGGCGAGACGCTGGTCACGGGCTTTGCCCATGTCATGGGTTGCCCGGTGGGGATCGTGGCGAACAACGGCGTGCTGTTTTCCGAGGCCGCGGTGAAGGGCGCGCATTTCGTCGAATTGTGCTCTCAGCGGAACATCCCGCTGGTGTTCTTGCAAAACATCACGGGCTTCATGGTCGGCCGCAAATATGAAAACGAAGGCATCGCCCGCCACGGCGCCAAGATGGTCACGGCGGTGGCCACGACCAACGTGCCCAAGATCACGATGCTGGTCGGCGGCTCCTTCGGGGCTGGCAACTATGGCATGGCGGGCCGCGCCTATTCGCCGCGCTTTCTGTGGAGTTGGCCCAACAGCCGGATCTCGGTGATGGGCGGCGAACAGGCCGCGGGCGTGCTGGCCACCGTCAAGCGTGACGGGATCGAACGCGCGGGCGGCAGTTGGTCGGCCGAGGAAGAGGCTGAATTCAAGCGCCCCACGATCGAGATGTTCGCCCGCCAGTCCGACCCGCTTTATGCCACCGCAAGGCTGTGGGACGATGGCATCATCGATCCGCGCAAGACCCGCGACGTGCTCGCGCTCTCGCTTGCGGCCGCGCTCAACGCGCCGATCGAAGCCACCCGCTTCGGCGTCTTCCGGATGTGAGGCCCGCGATGATCGAGACCCGTCTGACCCGCGCCTTCGACCTCGACCATCCGGTGGTGCTTGCGCCGATGGCGCTCGCCTCCGGCGGGCGGCTGGCGGCGGCGGTCACGGCGGCCGGCGGGCTCGGGCTGATCGGTGGCGCCTATTGCGATCCGGCCTGGATCGAGCGCGAATTCGATGCCGCCGGCAATGCCCGCGTCGGCTGCGGCTTCATCACCTGGAAACTGGCCGAGACCCCGGCGCTTCTGGATCGCGTCCTTGACCGCGCCCCGGCCGCGATCTTCCTCAGCTTCGGCGATCCCGCGCCCTTCGCGGCGAAGATCAAGGCTGCCGGCGTGCCGCTGATCTGCCAGATCCAGACGCTCCGCGACGCCGCCCATGCCGCCGAGCTGGGCGCCGATGCCATCGTCGCTCAGGGCGCCGAGGCCGGCGGCCACGGCGAGGTCCGCGCCACCTTCACCCTGGTCCCCGAAACGGCCGATCTGCTCGCCCGCCATCACCCCGATACGCTGCTGCTCGCCGCCGGCGGCATCGCTGACGGCCGCGGCCTCGCCGCCGCGCTGATGCTCGGCGCCGACGGCGCGCTGATCGGCTCGCGGCTCTGGGCTTCAGTCGAATCGCTCGCCCATCCCAATATGATCCGCGCCGCCATCGCCGCCGGCGGCGACGACACCCTCCGCTCCAGGGTGATGGATCTGGCGCGCGGGCTCGACTGGCCCGCCCGCTATACCGCGCGGGTGCTGAAAAACGCCTTCACCGCCCGCTGGCACGACGATCCTGCGGGCCTCGCGGCCGCATCAAGGACCGAGGCCGCGCGCTGGCGCGCCGCCTGGGAGGCGGGCGATACCGCGACCGCCAATACCTTCGTCGGCGAAGGCGCGGGGCTGATCCGCGACGCGCCGCCGGCCGCCGACATCCTCGCCCGCATCGCGGCGGATGCCGAAAGGCTCCTCGCCGGCGGCTGGAGGACCCAACCATGATCCGCCCCGGCCGGAGGCCCAACGACACCGCCTCGGCTTTTCGCGGGAAGGGGGGCCGCGGACGCCATCTTTCGTTGACAAATATCCCCGGGGGCGCGGGGGCAGGCAGCCCCCGCCCTGGCCCGATACCCGCCCGTGACGCGAAAGGCCCCAGATGTTCGACAAGATCCTGATCGCCAACCGCGGCGAAATCGCCTGCCGCGTCATCGACACCGCCCGCCGCCTCGGTGTCGCCACCGTCGCCGTCTTCTCCGAAGCCGACCGCGACGCCCGCCATGTCGCACTGGCCGACGAAGCGGTCCCGATCGGCGGCCCGGCCCCTGCCGACAGCTATCTGCGGGGCGACCGGATCATCGCGGCGGCCAAGGCCGCGGGCGCCGAGGCGATCCATCCAGGCTATGGCTTCTTGTCGGAAAACCCCGATTTCGTCGATGCGGTCACGGCGGCCGGGCTGGTCTTCATCGGCCCGCCGGCTTCGGCGATCCGCGCCATGGGGCTCAAGGACGCGGCCAAGGCACTGATGGAGGAGGCCGGCGTGCCGGTCGTGCCCGGCTATCGCGGCGCCGATCAAAACCCCGGGCACCTCGCCGAAGCCGCGGCTGAAATCGGCTATCCGGTCCTGATCAAGGCGGTCGCCGGCGGTGGCGGCAAGGGCATGCGCCTGGTCGAGCGGCCCAAGGATTTCGCCGCAGCACTCGATGCCGCCCGCGGCGAGGCGCGCACCGCCTTCGGCAACGACAAGGTCCTGATCGAGAAATATATCGACACCCCGCGCCATATCGAGGTGCAGATCTTCGGCGACGGACAGGACGCGGTCCATCTCTTCGAACGCGATTGCTCGCTTCAGCGCCGCCACCAGAAGGTGATCGAGGAAGCCCCCGCGCCGGGCATGAGCGAGACCATGCGCCAGGCCATGGGCGAGGCGGCGGTGCGCGCCGCGCGCGCCATCGGCTACAGCGGCGCCGGCACGGTCGAATTCATCGCCGACGGCTCGTCCGGGCTCGACCCCGACCGGTTCTGGTTCATGGAGATGAACACCCGCCTTCAGGTCGAACATCCGGTGACCGAGGCGATTACGGGCGTCGATCTCGTCGAATGGCAATTGCGCGTGGCCGCCGGCGAATCCCTGCCCGCACGGCAGGAGGATCTGACCATCTCCGGCCATGCTTTCGAGGCGCGCCTTTACGCCGAGGATGTGCCGGCGGGGTTTCTGCCCGCGACCGGCCGGCTCGACCATCTGCGCTTCGCCGAGGGCGCGCGGATCGAAACCGGAGTGCGGCCGGGCGATGCGATCAGCCCCTGGTACGATCCGATGATCGCCAAGATCATCACCCACGGCCCGACCCGCGGCGCAGCACTCAACCGTCTTTATCATGCGCTGATCGAGACCGAGGTCGCCGGCACCACCACCAATCTGGCCTTCCTCGCGGCGCTGACCCGACATCGCGGTTTCGCCGCGGGCGCGGTCGACACCGGGCTGATCGCGCGCGATCTCGCCCGACTGACCGAAACCGGCGAACCCGACGACCGCATTCTTGCCGCGGCGGCGATCGCGGCGGCCGGGATGTGGGACGCGGCGCCCGATCTCGCCGGTTTCTCGCTTTGGGCGCCGCTCGCGCAGCCGCTCGTGCTCGAATTCGGCGCGACCTCCCGTGCCCTGCGGCTGGCCTGGTCCGGCCCCGACCGGGTTACGGTCGAGATCGAGCGCGCCCGCGCGCTTGGGGCCGAGCGTCGCGCCGACGGCTGGTGGATCGAGGGCGCGCGCGCCCCGCGCCGGGTCGTGGTCGCGGGGGATCGGGTGACGGTCTTCGACGCTGCCGCCTTCACCTTCACCCGTCCCGATCCTCTGGCGCGCGGCGGGCAGGGCACGACGGCCGGCGGCGATGTCACCCGCTCGCCGATGCCGGGGCTGGTCAAGACGCTCTTTGTCGCGCCCGGTGCCGAGGTCGAGGCCGGCGCGCCGCTCGCCGTTCTCGAGGCGATGAAGATGGAACATACGCTCGAGGCCGCCCGCGCCGGTATCGTCGCCGAAGTTCTGGTCGCCGAAGGCGCCCAGGTCGAGGCCGGTGCCGCCCTGGTGCGGCTGGAGGCGGAGGGGTGAGCGCGCGCGCGGCGATCGGTTTCGGCGACAGCGTCTATTGCCGGGCGGCACGCATCGCAATGCACGAAAAATCGCCGCCCCGAAAATCGCCGCCCCGAAAATCATCGCGCCGGAAATCGTCGCGCCGAAATTCGCCGCCTCTCGCGGATCGTGGTCCGGTGACGGCGAATCCCGACGGGCCGCGCGCAATCCATGAGGCCCACGATGCGTGATCCCGCCCCTTTCGTCGAGATCGTCGAGGTCGGTCCGCGCGACGGGCTGCAAAATGAAAAACGGATCATCCCCACCGCAGACAAGATCGCGTTGATCGACCTGCTGTCGGGCGCCGGTTTCCGCCGTATCGAGGCGGCCAGCTTCGTCAGCCCGAGATGGGTGCCGCAAATGGCCGATGGAGCCGCGGTGATGGCCGGGATCGCCCGCGCGCCGGGGGTGCGCTACGCCGCGCTCGCGCCAAATTTGCGCGGCTATGAGGCCGCCCGCGCCGCCGGCGCCGATGAGGTCGCGATTTTCGCCAGCGCATCAGAAGGCTTCTCGCGCGCCAATCTCAATTGCTCGATCGCCGAGAGCCTCGCGCGTTTCGCGCCCATCGCCGCCGCTGCAAGCGCCGACGGCATCGCCCTGCGCGGCTACATCTCCTGCGTTACCGATTGTCCGTTCGACGGCCCGGTGGCGCCCGAAAGCGTGGCGCGTCTGGCGGCCGGCCTGCGCGATCTGGGCTGCGCCGAGATCTCCCTGGGCGACACCATCGGCCGGGGCCGGCCCGAACGCGTCGACGCGATGCTTGGCGCGGTGCTCGACGAGATGCCGGCCGCCACGCTCGCCGGCCATTTTCACGATACCGCCGGCCGCGCCCTGGCCAATATCGAGGTGGCGCTGGCCCGGGGTCTGCGCATATTCGACGCCGCGGTGGGCGGTCTGGGCGGCTGCCCCTATGCGCCGGGTGCTGCCGGCAACGTGGCGACCGAACGGGTGGCGGCGCGGCTTGATGATCTGGGCTATGCGACCGGGCTCGATCTGGGCCGGGTGGCGGAGGCGGCGGCGCTGGCGCGGGCCCTGCGGGCCGGGCCGGAAGATGCGTGACGAGGCGGAGGCGAAAGCATGACCCAGACGGAATTTCGGGAGATCACGGTCGAGATCGACGGCCGCGGGGTGGCGCGGCTGACGCTCGACCGGCCCGAGAAACACAATGCGCTGTCGGCGCGGATGATGGATGAATTGCACGCCGCGGCGAGGGAACTGGGCGCCGATCCGGCGGTGCGGGCGGTGGTCCTGACCGGCGCGGGCGAAAGTTTCTGCGCCGGCGGCGATCTGGCGTGGATGCGCGAACAGATGGCCGCCGACGGCGCCACACGCCGGCGCGAGGCGCGGCGGCTGGCCGATATGCTGGGCGCGCTCGACCGTATGCCCAAGCCGCTGATCGGGCGGGTCCAGGGCCAGGCGTTCGGTGGCGGCATGGGGCTTATCTCGGTCTGTGATCTGGCGATCGGCGCCGAAGGCGCGCGCTTCGGCTTCACCGAAACCCGGCTGGGGCTGATCCCGGCCACCATCGGCCCCTATGTTGTGGCGCGGATGGGGGCGGGGGGGGCGCGTCAGGTCTTCATGTCGGCGCGGCTCTTCGATGCCGCACGCGCGGTCGATCTGGGTCTTCTGGCGCGGGCCTGCGCGGCGGAGGATCTCGACGCGGCCGTCGAGGCCGAGGCTGCGGCCTATCTCGCCTGCGCGCCCGGTGCGGTGGCCGAGGCCAAGGCGCTGATTGCCGATCTGGCGCGACCGATCGTGCCGGATGCGGTCGACCGCAGCATCGAGGCTCTGGCCCGGCGTTGGGAAAGCGCCGAGGCCGAAGAGGGGACAGCCGCCTTTTTCGCGCGCCGCAAGCCGGAATGGGCGCGGTGAGTCGCGCAACCTCGGGGCGTTAGCTGCGGCGCGGCAATCCGGGCCCGCTTTTTCGGCACACATATGTATGCAATTTGACGAAGCCCTTGCCTGAAAGGGCGCTCGCGGCGTCGGGCGTCGGTTGACCATGCCAAGGCACGGGAGTAAACGGGGCGCAACCGATGCGCAGGCGCGGCGACGCGCACAGTTGAAGGAGCCGACGGTGGACCAGCTTCTCAGAGAATACCTGCCGATCCTGATCTTTCTCGCCATGGCGATCGCACTGGGGCTGATGCTGACCATGTCGGCGATGATCCTCGCCGTGCGCAACCCCGACCCCGAGAAGCTCTCGGCCTACGAATGCGGCTTCAACGCGTTCGACGATGCGCGGATGAAATTCGACGTGCGTTTCTATCTGGTGTCGATCCTGTTCATCATCTTCGATCTGGAAGTGGCGTTCCTGTTTCCCTGGGCGGTCGCCTTCAGCACGCTGACGACGGTGGCCTTCTGGTCGATGATGGTCTTTCTCGCGATCCTGACCGTGGGCTTCGCCTACGAGTGGAAAAAAGGAGCCATGGAATGGGAGTGAGCACCTCGGCCAACACCGCGGGCG
>JASBUM010000175.1 GCA_030147905.1 Acidimangrovimonas sp. | reverse complement strand
GCTTGACCCTGCCGCGGCGAAGGGCTAGGCGAGACAGGAAATTTCACGGAGCGGCCCCCATGAGCAATCCTTCCCTTCTGATCCTTCCCGGCGACGGAATCGGCCCCGAGGTGATGGCCGAAGTGCGCCGTATCATCGACTGGTTCGGCGCCCGGCGCGGGCTGAATTTCGATGTGTCCGAGGATCTCGTCGGCGGCGCCGCCTATGACAAGCACGGCACGCCCCTGCACGACGACACGATGGAAAGGGCGCAAGCGGCTGATGCGGTTCTGCTGGGTGCCGTCGGCGGGCCGAAATACGATGCGCTCGATTTCTCGGTGAAGCCCGAGCGCGGGTTGCTGCGGCTGCGCAAGGAGATGGATCTGTTCGCCAACCTGCGTCCGGCCCAATGTTTCGACGCGCTGGCCGATTTCTCCTCGCTCAAGCGCGACGTGGTCGCCGGGCTCGATATCGTCATCGTGCGCGAGTTGACTTCGGGCGTGTATTTCGGCGAGCCGCGCGGCATCGTCACCGAGGGCAACGAGCGGGTCGGCATCAACACCCAGCGCTATACCGAATCCGAGATCGCCCGTGTCGCGCGCGCGGCGTTTGAATTGGCGCGGCGGCGGTCGGGCAAGGTCTGCTCGATGGAGAAGGCCAATGTGATGGAATCGGGCGTGCTGTGGCGCGACGTGACGCAGAAGATCCGCGACGAGGAATATCCCGATATCGCGCTGTCGCACATGTATGCCGACAACGGCGCGATGCAGCTGGTGCGCAACCCGAAGCAATTCGATGTCATCGTCACCGACAATCTGTTCGGCGACATCCTGTCCGATTGCGCGGCGATGCTGACCGGATCGCTGGGCATGCTGCCGTCGGCCAGCCTTGGTGCGCCGATGGCCAACGGTCGGCCCAAGGCGCTTTACGAGCCGGTCCACGGCTCTGCCCCCGATATCGCGGGCCAGGGCAAGGCCAATCCGATCGCCTGTATCCTCAGCTTCGCCATGGCCTTGCGCTATTCCTTCGATCAGGGCGCCGAGGCCGACCGGCTGGAGGCGGCGGTGCAGAAGGTGCTGGCCGATGGTGTGCGCACCGCCGATCTGATGGGCCCCGAAGGCGGCACCCCGGTCACCACCAGCGCGATGGGTGATGCGATTCTGGCCGCGCTCGACGCCGGGCTTTAGGACCTGCGGGCCTCGGGCCCCGGGGGCCCGGCAGAGGGGGCGGTGGGGGCCCGCGCACGGGGTAGTGGCGGCACAGCCGGTGCGGCCGCCATGCCCGGCGCATTCCCCGCCCGCGCATGGGTCTCGGCCGGCCGCGGCATGGCGCAGACGCGGGCGGCCCAACCGGGGTGCCACACCCTGGCCGTGCCGACAATGACTGATGGCGCCGGGGACTGATGGCGCCGGGGACTGGATCTGCCGCGCCGGTGGATTATTCTTTTTCGGCATCGGGCAACAGGACCAGAGGCGCGCAACATGCTGAAACTGCCTTCGTCGCTGCAGGGTGCGGCGTTTGCGCTGGTGGGCTTCGGCCTATTCGCCACTCACGACGCCATCATCAAGTTCCTTGGCGGCGAGATGTCGGCCTTCCAGATCGTGTTCTTCCGCACGCTGCTGGGCTTTCCGGTCGTCACCATCATGCTGATGCGCGACCGGACCGACGGCAACCTGCGCCCGCGGCACCCGCGCTGGGTGGCGCTGCGC
>JASBUM010000168.1 GCA_030147905.1 Acidimangrovimonas sp. | reverse complement strand
GCTTGACGCGGCGCTGGCCGATCTCGACGACGGCACGCTGGTCCGGGCCATGCAGCATGCGCTGGAGGGTGGCAAGGGTCTGCGCGGCTTTCTGGTGATCGAGGCGGCGCGGATCCACGGCATCGCCCCCGCGGTATCCGTGCATGCCGCCGCTGCGGTCGAGGCGATTCATGCCTACAGCCTTGTCCATGACGATCTGCCGGCGATGGACGACGACAGCATGCGCCGCGGCCGGCCGACGGTTCATGTCGCCTGGGACGAGGCGACCGCGATCCTCGTTGGCGATGCGTTGCAAAGCCTCGCCTTCGAGCTGCTGGCCGATCCCGGCCTTGGTGCGGCCGAGCGTCGCATCGCGCTGTCGGGCGGGCTTGCCCGCGCGGCGGGCGCGCGCGGCATGGTGCTGGGGCAGATGCTCGACATGGCGGCGGAAAGCGCGCTCGTGCCGCTCGATCTGGAGGCGATAACGCGGTTGCAGGCGGGCAAGACGGGGGCGCTCTTCCGCTGGTCGGCCGAGGCCGGCGCGGTCATCGCGGGTGCCGATCCGGCGCCGCTTCGGGCCTATGCCGACGCGCTGGGCCTTGCCTTTCAGATCGCGGACGACATCTTGGATATCGAGGGCGATGCCGGGCGCGCGGGCAAGCGGCTTGGCAAGGATGCCGCCGCGGGCAAGGCGACCTTCGTCTCGCTTCTCGGCATCGAGGGCGCGCGATCCCGTGCGCGGGCACTGATCGCCGAGGCCGAGGCGGCGCTCGGGCCCTATGGTGACGCGGGCGATGTCTTGCGACAGGCCGCGCGCTTCGTTATTGCCCGCGACAGGTAGGCGCGCAGGAGAGGCGAGCATGAGCCAGAGACCGAAGACGCCACTGCTCGATCGCGTGCAAGGCCCCGCCGATCTGAAGGCGCTGAGCGATGCCGAGCTGCGCCGGCTGGCCGACGAATTGCGCGCCGAGACGATCAGCGCGGTGTCGGAAACCGGCGGTCATCTGGGCGCCGGTCTGGGCGTGGTGGAGCTGGCGGTGGCGATCCACGCGGTCTTCGACACGCCGCGCGACCGGCTGATCTGGGATGTCGGCCACCAATGCTATCCCCACAAGATCCTGACCGGGCGGCGCGACCGGATCCGCACCCTGCGCAAGAAGGACGGCCTGTCGGGCTTCACCAAGCGGTCCGAAAGCCCCTACGACCCGTTCGGCGCCGCGCACAGTTCCACCTCGATCTCGGCGGCGCTGGGGTTTGCCGCGGCCCGCGATCTGGGGGTGCCCGGCCTGGGTGAGGCGATCGCCGTCATCGGGGACGGCGCGATGTCGGCGGGGATGGCCTTCGAGGCGCTGAACAACGCGGGCCATCTGGGCAAGCGCCTGATCGTCATCCTCAACGACAATGACATGTCGATCGCGCCGCCCACCGGCGCGCTGTCGGCCTATCTGTCGCGGCTTTACGCCGGCGCGCCCTTTCAGGAACTGAAGGCGGTGGCGAAGGAGGCGGTCAGCCTTCTGCCCGGCCCGTTCCAGGAAGGGGCGCGGCGGGCCAAGGAAATGCTGAAATCCATCACCGTCGGCGGCACCCTGTTCGAGGAGCTGGGCTTTTCCTACATCGGGCCCGTCGACGGGCACGATCTGGAGCAGTTGCTGCCGATCCTGCGCATGGTCAAGGCGCGGGCCGCCGGGCCGGTCCTGATCCACGCGATCACCCGCAAGGGCAAGGGCTATGCCCCGGCCGAAGGTGCTCTCGACCGCGGTCATGCCACCGCGCCCTTCGATCCGGCGACCGGCGCGCAGCGCAAGGCGCCGTCGAATGCGCCGAGCTATACCAAGGTCTTCGCCCGTGCGCTGATGCGCGAGGCGGAGGAGGACGAAACCATCGTCGCCGTCACCGCGGCCATGCCGGACGGCACCGGCCTCAACCTCTTCGCCGAGCGGTTCCCCAAGCGCTGTTTCGACGTGGGCATCGCCGAGCAGCACGCGGTCACCTTCTCGGCGGGCATGGCTGCGGCGGGTCTGCGTCCCTTTTGCGCGATCTATTCCACCTTCCTTCAACGCGGATACGATCAGGTGGTGCATGACGTCGCCATCCAGCGGCTGCCTGTGCGCTTCGCCATCGATCGCGCGGGACTGGTGGGCGCAGACGGCGCCACCCATGCCGGCGCCTTCGACGTGGCCTTCCTGTCCAACCTGCCGGGAATGGTGGTGATGGCCGCCGCCGACGAGGCGGAGCTTGTCCACATGGTGGCCACCGCGGCCCGGATCGACGACGGTCCTTCCGCCTTCCGCTATCCGCGCGGCGAAGGCGTGGGCGTGGAACTGCCCGAGCGCGGTACGCCGCTGGAGATCGGCCGGGGCCGGATCATCCGCGAGGGCCGCCGCGTGGCGATCCTGTCGCTGGGCACGCGCCTGGCGGAAGTGCAGAAGGCTGCCGAGGCACTCATCCAGCGCGGGATCGAACCGACCATCGCCGATGCGCGCTTCGCCAAGCCGCTCGATCGCGAGATGATCCTGCGTCTGGCGCGCGAGCACGAGGCGGTCGTGACCATCGAGGAAGGGACGATCGGCGGTTTCGGCAGCCATGTCGCGCAGCTCTATGCCGCGGCGGGCATCTTCGACCGGGGATTGAAATTCCGCTCGATGGTGCTGCCCGATACCTTCATCGATCAGGCCAGCCCGGCCGAGATGTACGCGAGCGCGGGCCTTGACGCGGCGCGGATCGAGGCACTGGTGCTGTCGCTTCTCGGCGTGGCGGTGGTGGGTGCGCGTCGGGCGTGACACGCGAGGAACGCGTGAAACCAGCTGCCGGCGCCGTGGTCGGCACCCGTCCCTGCGCGAGGTGACGCGGAGCGGGGAGGGTAGACGTGGACCGGGCAGCGCAACCGCCGCACGCCCTCACCCTCGCGCGCGGGCGGCGTGCCGGCTTAGCCCCGGGCGGCGGATTCGGTTCTTGTCGCCGGGGCCGCCTCCGCGCCCTCGGCGGCCTCTACCGTCGCCTGTGCGGCAAGTCCCTCGCGGTAGGTCGGATAAAGCAGCGTGACACCAAGCTCACGCTTGATCCGCGCATTGCTGACGCGCTTGCTTTCGGCATAGAAGCTGCGCGCCATCGGCGTCATCGCCGCGGTTTCGAAAGCTTCGGCGGGGGGCAGGGTGACGCCCAGGATCGCGGCGGCATGGGCAAGGACCACCTCGGGCGCGACCGGCTCGTCGTCGCAGACATTGTAGATCGCTCCGGGGTCGGGCCGCGCGATCGAAGCCGCCAGTACCTGCGCGATGTCCTCGACATGGATG
>JASBUM010000166.1 GCA_030147905.1 Acidimangrovimonas sp. | reverse complement strand
CGGCTGACGATCACCGGTTCCACCCTGCGGCCGCAATCGGTGCTTGCCAAGGCACGGATCGCCGCCGCGCTGGAGGAAAGGGTCTGGCCGCTTCTGGCAACGGAGCGGCTGGCGCCGGTGATCGATTCGGAATTCGCGCTGGAGGATGCGGCCGCAGCGCATTGGCGCCTCGAATCCTCGGCGCATATCGGCAAGATCGTGCTCAGGTTGCACTGACCTCTCGCAACAGCCGCGGCAGTTCCTATGTGATTCCCATGGGGTCGTCCCGGTGCGCGGGGCGATCGCGGCCACTGCCCGGCCGCGCGCCCTCGGGGTCGCGCCGGGTGCAGACACGGGAAGGAGGACGCCATGGCCGAACGGCAAGCCGGGCTCGCCATCCTCGCGGGCCATCCCGACGATGTCCTCGCCGTCGAGGCGGTGGGCAAGGTGGAACGCAGCGATTACGAACATGTCCTGATCCCCGCGATCGAGGCGATGCGCGCCCGCACCGGGAAGGTGCGCCTGTTCTATGTGCTGGGCGACCGCTTCGAGGGGTTGAGTGCCGGCGCCGCGCTCGACGACGCCTGGCTGGGCCTTGTTCACCAGCATGAATTCGCGCGAATCGCCGTGGTGACGGACAGCGAGTGGATCACGGCGGGCGCACGGATGTTCGCGCCCCTGATGCGGGTTCCCCTGCGCGTCTTCGCGATGGAGGAAATCGGTCTGGCACGCTTCTGGATCAGCGCCGGTGATGGCGACAACCCAAGGGAGGCGGCGCGACGGGCCGCCGCCGACAATGCCGCCACGCCAACCGAACCCACGCTGATCCCGGATCGATAGGGGCACGTCTCCCCCCCGTCGGTCCCGGCCGCGGCGGGGTTCGCTCCGCCGTGGTCGCCTATGGTTTCGCCTTCCGGAAGAAGCGATCGACAATCATTTGCCGGCCGTCGCGCGCGGCCTTGCCGCCTGACGGCCGGGTCTGCCCGAGGCTCCCGGCGCCGGTCCGGCCCTGTCGGCAGGGCGCATTTCCTCTTTCTTCTTGGCGGCAGGCGCACTATATGGGGCAATGAATTCCCGAAAACGTGGAACCGCGGCCAGCGCCGCAGCCGTTTTCCCGGCCCGGGAAGGATATGCAAAGGAGTGGGTCCGATGAACAAACCCCTGATGGCCAAGGCCACCGCAGTCTGGCTGGTCGACAACACCACGCTGAGCTTCGCGCAGATTGCCGAATTCTGCGGCATGCATGAGCTGGAGGTCCAGGGGATTGCCGACGGCGATGTGGCCGCCGGGGTGAAAGGTTTCGATCCGATCGCCAACAACCAGCTCGAGCAAGGCGAGATCGACAAGGGGCAGGCGGATCCGCGCTACCGGCTCAAGCTGAAATACAACCCCGCCGCGCTGGGCGAGGAAAAGCGGCGCGGCCCGCGCTATACGCCGCTCTCCAAGCGTCAGGACCGGCCGGCGGCGATTCTCTGGCTGGTCAAGTTCCACCCCGAGCTGAGCGATGGCCAGATCGGCAAGCTGGTCGGCACGACCAAGCCGACGATCCAGTCGATCCGCGACCGCACGCATTGGAACGTCGCCAACATCCAGCCGATCGACCCGGTGGCGCTGGGCCTTTGCCGGCAGTCGGAGCTGGACGCGGCGGTGCAGCAGGCGGCGCGCAAGAAGGCCGCCGAGGGCGCGGTGATGTCCGACGACGAACGGCGCAAGCTCGTCTCGACGGAACAATCCCTCGGAATGCCGTCGGAAGCGAAGATCCCGTCCGCGATCGCCGGGCTGGAAAGCTTCTCGCTGAGCGGCGGCGACGAGGAGGACACCAAGTCCGACGAGGATTTCTCGGATGCGGAGAGCTTCTTCAACCTGCCCAAGTCCGACAAGTCGGACGACGACGAGACCGAGGAAGAACCCAAGCGCTAGTGCCCGGGCCGGCCGCGGACTGCCGGCGGTCTCCGATACTGGCCGCCGGTCTCCGGTACTGGCGGTCTCCGGTGCTGCCGCGCGCCGGAGGGGCCGGCGGGAAATGCCTGCGCACGCCCGGCGGCCCTGCCGGGCGTCCCGGTTGGAACCGCCCTGTCGGATTCGCGGTCGGGACTGTCTGCTCGGAAATGCGTGTTCAGAAATGCTTGCGCGCGCGTAGCGCCGCGGCGATCGTGCCGTCGTCGAGATAGTCGAGTTCTCCGCCGATCGGCACGCCCTGCGCCAGCGAGGTCACCTGCACGCCCGCGTGTTCCAGCGCATCGGCGATATAGTGGGCAGTGGTCTGGCCTTCGACCGTGGCGTTGAGCGCGAGGATCACCTCCGCGATCTCCTCGCGGGCGACCCTTTCGACCAGACGCGGGATACGCAGGGCCTCGGGGCCCACGTCGTCGAGCGCCGAGAGCGTGCCGCCGAGCACGTGATACCGTCCGGCGAAACTTGCACCGCGCTCCATCGCCCACAGGTCGGCGACATCCTCCACCACGCAGATCTCGCCGTTGGCGCGGCGCGGATCGCGACAGATCGGGCACATGTCGGCATCGGCGATATTGCCGCAACTGGCGCATTCGCGCGCGTTGCGGGCCACTTCCGCCATGGCTTCGGCCAGGGGGGTCATCAGGACCGCGCGCTTCTTGATGAGATGCAGCACCGCGCGGCGCGCCGAACGCGGGCCGAGGCCCGGCAGCCGCGCCATCAGCGCGATAAGCGCCTCGATGTCGTCAGGGGGGCGGTTCACGCGGCCGGCCCGGTCAGAAGGGCAGCTTGATGTCGGGAGGCAGGCCCATGCTTTCGGTCAGGCGCCGCATCTCCTGCTGATAGCGTTCGGCCGCGCGCGCCTGGGCGTCCTTGATCGCGGCAAGGATCAGATCCTCGGCCACGGCCTTTTCCGAGGGCACGAAGATCGACGGGTCGATCTCCAGCCCGGTCAGTTCGCCCTTGGCGGTGGCGGTGGCGCGCACCAGTCCCGCGCCGGCCTCGCCGGTGACGGTGACACGCGCCATCTCCTCGCCCAGCGTCTCGATCTTGGCCTGCATTTCCTGTGCCGCCTGCATCATCTTGGCCATGTCGCCCAGGCCGCCCAAACCCTTGATCATCACGCGTTCTCCTGGCTGTCTTCGAACGGGTCCCAGTCTTCGTCGTTCTCGTCGTCCTCGGCGGCCGGCAGGGCCTCGGCCGCGGCCGAGCGCGCCATGGCCTCGGGGGTGCGGATCTCGGCAAAGCGGGCCTTAGGGAAGGCCGCGAAGACGGCCTGCACGATCGGGTTCTGACGTGCCTCCTGCTGCTGGTCAAGGCGCTCGCGTTCGCGGGTCTCGGCGATGGTCGGCGCGCCGCCGTCGGCGACGATGCTTACCGCCCAGCGTACGCCGGTCCAGCCCTGCAGCCGCGTCGCCAGCCGCTGGGCGAGATCGGACGGCGCATCGGGCGCGGCCTCGAACTCGATCCGGCCGGGGGCGTAATGGACAAGCCGGACGCCGGTTTCGACATCGATCAGCAGCTTGACGTCGCGATGGGCGCGGATCAGCTCGACGATGGCGCCGAAATGCCCGTAACGCGCAAGCGCCGCAGCCGGATCATGGCCGAGCGCCATCGCCGTCACTGCGCTTGCGTGGCCTGCACTGCCGCCCCGGAGCGCGGTCGGGGGCAGGCCGCGCGCGGACGGCGCCGGGCCGCCTGTGACGGGGCCGTTCGATCCACCGCCGGGCGCCGGCCGGGCATCGGCGGAGGTCGTGGCGCCGGGGGGAGGCCCGGACCGGCCGGATGGCGCCCCGCCCCCGTCGCGTGCGGGCGCGTCCTGAAGCCGGCGGATCAGCGTCTCGGGGTCGGGCAGATCCGCCACGTGGGTCAGCCGGATCACCGCCATTTCGGCGGCCATCATCGTGTTGGGCGCCTGGCCCACCTCATCGAGCGCCTTGAGAAGCATCTGCCACATGCGGGTCAGGACGCGCATCGCCAGCTTCTCGGCCATGCTGCGGCCACGCAGGCGTTCGTCGGGCGAGACGGTGGGATCCTCGGCCGCCTCGGGCGTGATCTTGATGACCGACAGCCAATGCGTGATCTCGGCCAGGTCTCGCAGCACCGCAAGGGGATCCGCGCCATCGGCATATTGCGCCGACAATTCGTTCAGCGAGCCGGCCGCGTCGCCGCGCACGATCATGTCGAACAGGTCAAGCACCCGGCCGCGATCGGCAAGCCCCAGCATGGCGCGCACCTGATCGGCGGTGGTTTCCCCGGCGCCGTGACTGATCGCCTGATCGAGCAGGCTGACCGCATCCCGCACCGATCCTTCGGCCGCGCGGGTGATGAGCGCGAGCGCCTCGTCCGCGATCACGGCGCCTTCCGCGCCGGCGATGCGCCGCAGATGGGCGATCATCACCTCGGGTTCGATCCGGCGCAGGTCGAAACGTTGGCATCGCGACAGGACGGTGACCGGGACCTTGCGGATCTCGGTCGTGGCGAAGATGAACTTCACATGCTCGGGCGGTTCCTCAAGCGTCTTGAGCAGCGCGTTGAACGCGCTGGTCGAGAGCATGTGGACCTCGTCGATGATGTAGATCTTGTAGCGCGCACTGGCGGCCCGGTAATGCACGCTGTCGATGATCTCGCGGATGTCGCCCACGCCGGTGCGCGAGGCGGCATCCATCTCCATCACGTCGACGTGGCGGCCCTCGGTGATCGCGCGGCAGGGCTCGCAGCGCCCGCAGGGTTCGGTCGTGGGGCCGCCCCGGCCGTCGGGGCCGACGCAGTTCAGCCCCTTGGCGATGATCCGCGCGGTAGTCGTCTTTCCGGTTCCGCGGATGCCGGTCATGATAAAGGCCTGGGCGATGCGGTCGGCGGCAAAGGCGTTCTTCAGCGTACGCACCATCGCGTCCTGACCGATGAGATCGGCAAAGGTCTCGGGGCGGTATTTGCGGGCGAGGACACGGTAACCGGTCTGTGGCGTCTCGCTCATTGGGCCTCACTTGCTTCGGGCGCATGCTCCGTCTGGCGCACACTAGGCCGCCGCGCTCGCCGCGTCCAGCGACGGGGCCGCGCGATCGTTCAGGTCAGCCAGATCATCGCCGCGATCATCACGGTTGCGACGAGAAACAGGACGGTGATGCGGGTGAAGTGCGACCGCTGGGGCAGCGGCACATCCTTCGGCAACTGCCTGAGCAGCCGCCGAGAATGGCGGTGTCCGGCGATGAAGATCAGCGCTGCGGCGAACAGGAAGACGCTTGCCGTCGACTTGCCCAGCCAGTTCGCGGGCGGTCGCGGAAGTGCCGCGATCAGCCCTGCCGCCACGGCCTGGGCCCCCATGCCGGTACGCATCCAGCCGGCATAGGTCCTCTCGATGGCAAGCAGCGTGCGTTCAGCGGCCCAGCCGGTGCGCGGATCGTATGGCACGGTCGGTGTGCCCGCCGCGTCGTCATCGGCGTCATCGGCCCCCGCCACGCCGACATCGCTGTCGCGCAGGCGCCGCGTTCCGCTTTCTGAATCGCGAAGCTGTTTCATTCATTCAGAATAGGGCATGCGACGAGGGGGCGAAAGCGGCGCGTCCGGGATTGGCGGAAAAGCGGCACCTCGGATGCGGCGCCTCGAAAGCTGCTGTGAATGCGGCGTTCGGGCGCCCCGCCGCCTCTGTGGCAGCCCATCCGGCGGCCTGGCGGCAGGTGAGAGGCTGGACAACGACCCAAGCGGGACTCGTTACGGCTGCTTCCTTCCGGACCTGACCGGGTTGGCGAGGCGCTCGCCCGCGCCAACCTCTCGCGCTTCATTTAGGCGATGGCGCGGCCCGGCGCAAGTCCGGCGCGGGGGGCATCCGGTGCCACGTCGTCTACAGATGCAGACGCAAGCGCAGGAAGCCCTGGGCCGTCAGCCCCAGGGGCTCGGGCGAGAGATGGGCGATTTCCGACAGATGCCGTTCCGCCCCCGGTCCGGTGTCGAACAGAACGCGCGCACCCGCCGCACCGCGCAGTCCGAAGACCGGATCGGTCTCGGGGGCGAGGGGACTGTTGGCATGCAGATACCGGCGGAGGATGTCGCGAATCGCGTCGGGGCCGGCCAGAAACTGGCTGCCGGCGCCGGCACCGGGAAAGTTGCCGCCGCCGGCCGCGCGATAGCTGTTGGTCGCCAGCAGGCAGGTCGCCTCCGGATCGAGCGGCTGACCATCCGCCAGCCGGAGGTTCCGGATCCGTCGGGATTCGGGCGCCACCAGCCGGCCATGGGCGTCATAGCGGGCGGGCACGCTGGCATCGATGTCGTAGCGCAGTCCGAAGATGACATCGTAATGGGTGCTCGGCGCCAGCGGATTGATCAACGGCTCGTCCGACGCGCCGGGCGCGATCTGTCGGTAGATCGCGGCCGAACGCTCCAGCCATTCCGCAATTCCGGCACCCGTCAGCAGAAGCGAGCGGAAATAGTTCGGAAACAGATACAGATCGGCGATGCCGCGCAACGCCACATCGCCTGGCGCGATATCCGTGTACCATTGTGGACCGCCCCAGCCGCCGCATTTGCAGGGGCTCGCAGTGGCAAGGATCGGCACGCCCTCGTGTTCGGTGCCTGCCACCAGCCGCGCCAGGTAGTCGCTCTTGGCATCTGCAACCACGCGCAGCGCCCTATCCGCGTGGAGCAGCGAGAAATAGCTGTGCAGCGGGCGCCGGGTGCTACCGACGGGGCGGCGGATATAGGCCAGTGTCGCGACATGATCGGCGCGCGCGGCCTCCATCACCGCGCCCACCGCGCGCAGGGGGGGCGGCCCCGCCGATGGCGGCGGCGCGCGGCCGGGCGTCGTCCCGGTGTCGCAGGGCTGGCGGTCTGCGCCGCCCCCCGAAGACGGCTGCAGGCCTCGCACCGCACATTCATGCGCGATGACCTTCCAGCGGCCGTTCGTCCGCTCGACCATCAGGTCGATCACACCCAGATGGGCGCCCCAGAAGCCGGCCATGACCGCGGGCACGCCGGCGATCGTGCCTCGCTCGGGGTCGATGGACGGGTCGCCGGCGAATCCGGCCGCCGGGAAGACGGCGTGGATGTGGCCGCCCACCAGGGCGTCGATCCCGTCCACCCGGGCAAGCGGGATGGCGGCATTCTCCATCATCGGCCGGTGTTCGTCCGGCCCGATCCCCGTATGCGCGAGCGCGATGACCAGATCGGCGCCGGCCGCACGTATGCGCGGCACCATTTCGCGCGCGGTCTCGACAATGTCGCGGACCGTCACGCGCCCGTCGAGGTGGTCCCGGTCCCAGGTCATGATCTGTGGCGGCGTGAAACCGATGACGCCGATCTTCAGCCGCTGCCGGCGTCCGGCGCCGTCGGTCACGGTGCGCGGCAAGATCACGTAGGGCGGCACCAGCGGCGCCGCCGCCCCGGCGTGACGCGGCCGCCGTTCCGTCTCGGGGGGTGGAACGCGCAGCACATTCGCCGAGACCACCGGAAAACCCGCCCCCGCCAGCGACGACATCAGGAATTCCAGCCCATAGTTGAATTCATGGTTGCCCAGCGCGGCCACCTCGATGCCCGCCGCCTCCATCGCGGCGATCACGCTGTGGCGGGTGCCGGCGGTCCGTTTGCCGTGGTAGGCGATGTAGTCGCTCAGCGGATTGCCCTGGAGGAAGTCGCCGTTGTCCATCACCAGGCTGTTGGCCGCCTCGCCGCGCGCGATCGCGATCAGGCGCGCGGTCATCGCCAGCCCGAAGGCGCCCACCGGCTTGTCCAGGTAGTAGTCGTAAGAAAATACATGGCTGTGCAGGTCCGACGTGGCCAGCAGCCGGAGGTGAACCTGCCCAGGTCCCGCGGTCGCGGAGAAGCGATGTCGTGGCGCCAAATCATCCCCCAGATTTTCACCTCGGCGCGGGTGAGGCGAAAATTACATTCAAGATACAACTTACGACCGCGTTTTGCGATGGTGGCATGACAATTGTCAACTTGGACCGGTGCGGCACGCTGCCCCGGTGTGACAGGCTGCCGCTCCTGCGCGCGCGGTGCCGCGGTGCCGCGTCGCGAGGGCCGGGAAAGGCACGATCACGGGATGATCGCGCCCTGCGGTCCGGATTGCCTCGGCCCGTCGCCCGTGCGAGGAAACGACAAAGGGAGGCAGGTCCATGCGCATTGCTGAAACGGTGACCTTCGCGGCGGCGCCGCTTGATCGTGCGGCACAGCTTCGCGGTGACTCGCAGGCCCTGAACCGGCTGCGCGCGCAGGCCTCGACGCGCGTGCTTCCGCTGTGGCGGGGCAAGCCGCTGATCGACGCGGAGGGAGGCGGCGGCCTGATCTGGCTGGCGCCCGATCATGCGCTGGTGCGGGCATCCGATCCCGCCTGGATCTTCCTGGGTGCGGACGGGCAGGGCGCACGCTTCGCGGCGGACGTCTCGGCGTGGGAGCCTGCGCGGCTGCCCGAGGGGGCGGGCGGGCTCTTCGATGCAACCGTCGTTGCCCATCCGGATCTGCCCGCGGGATGGGGATTTGCCGATCTGCGCATGGTGATGGCAGGCCTTGATACGCTGGACGCGCAGTCCGCCGCGACCGCCCGCGCCTTGTTGAACTGGCACCGCTCCCATGGCTTCTGCGCCGCCTGCGGGGCCCCGAGCGTGATCGAGCAGGGGGGCTGGCAGCGGCGCTGCCCCTCCTGCGAGGCCCATCATTTCCCCCGCACCGATCCGGTCGTCATCATGCTCGTCACGCGCGCCAACGCGGTGCTGCTGGGGCGCTCGCACGGCTGGCCCGAGGGGATGTATTCGCTTCTGGCGGGCTTCGTCGAACCGGGTGAGACGATCGAGGCCGCCGTGCGCCGCGAGGTGGCCGAGGAATCCGGCGTGCAGGTGGGTGCGGTGCGTTACCTCGCCAGTCAGCCCTGGCCCTTCCCCGCCTCGTTGATGATCGGCTGCCGGGCCGAGGCACTGACTTTCGCCATCCGGCGCGATCCGGTGGAGCTGGACGATGCCTGCTGGGTGGGCCGCGAGGAGATGGTCGCGGTGATGGCGGGGTTGCACGACCGCATCAGACCGGCGCGGCGCGGCGCGATCGCCCATTTCCTTGTTGCCAACTGGCTGGCCGATCGTCTCGAATAGCACGGGGTAATGGCCGGGGAAGCCAGAATGCATTTCGTTGTGCGCCGCGATCTCGATGCGCCGGCCGATTACGTCTTTGACAGCTTCAGCGATTTCGAGGGCTTTGAACGCCTGGCGACGCTGCGGGGCGCCAAGGTGCGCAGGCTCGGGGGCACCGACCCGGCCTGGCAGGTGCAATTTGCGCTCAACCGCAAGCCGCGGCGGCTCGCGGTGCGGCTTGAAGAGGCGGCGCGCCCCGGCTCGATGCTGTTCGACGGCGAATCGAAACATATGAACGGTGACCTGCGGCTTGATTTCGCGACGCTGAGCGCGGAGCGGACGCGGCTGACGCTGCGCTTCGAGATGAAGCCCGTCACCCTGACCGCGCGGATCATGCTCCAGACGTTGCG
>JASBUM010000157.1 GCA_030147905.1 Acidimangrovimonas sp. | reverse complement strand
CGCCGGCAAGACGGTGACGATCTACCCTTTCCTGCTGATGGATCAGCTTGCCGGCAACGGGCAGGCCGACCCGTGGACCGGCGCGGCCGATCAGCCGGCCCTTCCGTGGCGAGGGCGTGTCACCCTGAGTGTGGCGCCGGGTCGGCCCGGCTCGTCCGATCGCGGTGCGGCCGCCGAGGCCGAGGTTGCGGCCTTCTTCGGCACCGCGCGGCCCGGGGATTTCACCGTGACCGGCGGCGCGATCGGCTATCACGGTCCAGCCGAATGGAGCTATCGCCGCTTCATCCTGCATCACGCGCATCTGGCGGCGCTGGCGGGCGGGGTCGAAAGCTTCTGCCTGGGCTCCGAGATGCGCGGACTGACACGTATTCGCGGAACCGGCGACACGTTCCCGGCGGTGGCGCAACTGCGGGCGCTGGCGGCGGATGTGCGGGCGATCCTTGGCGCGGGCGTGAAGATTTCCTATGCCGCGGACTGGAGCGAATACGGCCATTATCAAAGCCCCGAGGGCGGGCTCTATTTCCCGCTCGATCCCTTCTGGGCGGACCCGCAGGTCGATTTCATCGGCATCGACAATTACCTGCCGCTCTCGGACTGGCGCGACGGCGACACGCATGAAGACGCGCATTGGGGCTCGATCTACGATCTCGACTACCTGCGCGCCAACATCGCCGGCGGCGAGGGCTATGACTGGTACTATCCTTCCGCCGAGGCGCGCGACGCACAGCGCAGGGTGCCGATCGAGGACGGCGCGCATGGCGAGCCGTGGATCTACCGGGTGAAGGATCTGCGAGGCTGGTGGTCGAACGACCATTTCGAACGTCCGGGCGGCATTCGCGCGGCCGCGCCCACCCCCTGGCAACCGCGTTCCAAACCGATCCGCTTCACCGAGCGGGGATGTCCGGCGATCGACAAGGGGACCAACGAGCCCAACAAGTTCGTCGATCCGAAATCATCCGAATCTGCGCTGCCGCATTATTCGCGCGGCACGCGCGACGATCTGATCCAGATGCAATACCTGCGCGCGATGTTCTCCTACTGGGGTGCGGGCGACAACAACCCGGTCTCCCCGCTTTACGGGGGGGCGATGGTGGACATGGATCACGCCCATGTCTGGGCCTTCGACACCCGCCCCTATCCGTTCTTTCCCAATGACCGTTCGCTGTGGGCCGACGGGGCGAATTATGCGACCGGCCACTGGATCTCGGGCCGTACCAGCGGACAGGCGCTGGCCGATGTGGTGGCCGAGATCTGCGGCCGGGCGGGGGTTGCGGCCTATGATACGGGCGGGCTTTTCGGATATGTGCGCGGCTATCACCCTGCGCATGCGGGCAGCGGGCGCGAGACGCTTCAGCCGCTGATGCTCGGCTTCGGCTTCGACGCGGTGGAGCGCGAGGGGCTGTTGCGCTTCGTCATGCGGGGCGCGGGGCGGCGGGCGGGGGCCACGGCCCTGTCGGCCGGCCGGTTGCTGAGCGGTGACGAGGGGGCGCCCTCGCTGGCGCTGACGCGGGCTGCGGAGGCCGAGACGGCCGGGCGGGTGCGGTTGATCTATACCGCGGCCGAGGGCGATTTCGAGGTTCGCGCGGCGGAGGCGGTGCTGCCCGACGAGGCCGTGCACGGGGTGGCGGAAAGCGAGCTGCCGCTGGTGCTGACGGCGGGCGAGGCGCGCGCGATCGCCGAGCGATGGCTGATCGAGGCGCGGCTGGCGCGCGAAACGGCGACCTTCTCGCTGCCGCCCTCGGCGCTGGGACTTGGGGCCGGCGATCTGGTGATGCTGCCGGGAGCGGCGGGGCCCTATCGCATCGACCGGGTCGAGACGCGCGCGGGCCTGCATCTGGAGGCGGTGCGGGTGGAGCCGGCCGTCTATACAGCGGTGTCGGTCCCCGACGAGACGCGCCCGCCGCGGGCCTTCACGCCGCCGGTGCCGCCCTATCCGCTGTTTCTGGACCTGCCGCTGATGACCGGCGAGGAGGTGCCCCACGCGCCCCATCTGGCGGTGACCGCCACGCCATGGCCGGGCAGCATGGCGGTTTACGATGCGGCGCAGGATTCGGGATATGCGTTCAACCGGCTGATCGAGCGGCCGGCGGTGATCGGGCGCACGCTCGACCCGCTGGAACGCGCGCTGCCCGGGATCTGGGACCGCGGCCCGCGGCTCCGGGTCGAGCTTTTCGGGGGCGCACCGGAATCGGCCACGCTGGAGGCGGTGTTGAACGGGGCCAATATCGCCGCCATCGGGGACGGCAGCGCGGCGAACTGGGAGCTGTTCCAGTTCGCGGACGCCGAGATCGTGGCACCGGGAATTCACGCCCTGTCGATGCGGCTGCGGGGGCAGGCCGGCAGCGACGCGCTGATGCCGGATCTGTGGCCGGCGGGAAGCCTGGTGGTGCTGATGGACGGGGCCGTGGGGCAGATCGCGCTGCCGGCCTCGCTGCGCAACGTGGCGCGGCACTACCGGGTGGGGCCGGCGGCGCGCGGCTATGACGATCCGTCCTATGTCCACCGGGTGGAGGCCTTTGCCGGGATCGGCCTGCGGCCGCTGTCGCCCTGTCACCTGCGCGCGCGCCGCGATGCCGGATCGGGCGATCTGGTTGTGGGGTGGATCCGGCGCAGCCGCATCGACGGCGGCGACTGGAGCGGGCTCGACGTGCCGCTGGGCGAGGCGCGCGAGGCCTATCTGCTGCGCCTGCGCGACGCGGGCGGCGCGATCCGGCGCGAATTGCAGCTGGACGCGCCCGTATGGCGCTATGGCGCGGCCGAACGCGCGGCAGACGGGCTGGTTCCGCC
>JASBUM010000162.1 GCA_030147905.1 Acidimangrovimonas sp. | reverse complement strand
GCCCGGGGGTCCTGACCGCCGGGGAGTGCAAGATTGGCATCATGCCGGGCTCGATCTTCAGGAAGGGATCGGTGGGCGTCCTGTCGCGCTCGGGCACCTTGACCTACGAGGCCGTCTTCCAGACCACCAATGCAGGCCTTGGCCAGACCACCGCCGTCGGGATTGGCGGAGACCCGGTGAAGGGGACCGAGTTCATCGATATCCTCGAGCTGTTCATCGCCGACGAGGAAACCCGCTCGATCATCATGATCGGCGAGATCGGCGGCTCGGCCGAGGAGGATGCGGCGCAGTTTCTCAAGGATGAGGCGCGCCGCGGCAGGAAAAAGCCCGTGGTCGGCTTCATCGCCGGGCGCACCGCACCGGCGGGTCGCACGATGGGCCACGCGGGCGCGGTCATCTCCGGCGGCAGGGGGGGCGCCGAGGAGAAGATGGAGGCGCTGCGCTCGGCCGATATCCGCATCGCGCCCTCGCCGGCACGGCTCGGGGAAACACTGGTCGGGCTTCTGAACTAGCACCCCGCCCGACCGCCACCGCCGCGGCCTGTGCCGCGGCGGTGCGTGCCTGCGGTCATGCAGGCGCGATGATTACGGCTGCCCGACGTATTTACAATATTACAGATTACACTTCACTTTCGCACACATCGCACACGTAAACCCGATTTGGCTGTGCCGATCGCGACCGCGCAATTATATTACGCGTCAGTCTCATGCGGAGCAGGATCGAGAGAGGAGATGCGCGTGGCCCGGAAGATACTCATATTAGGTGCGTCCTATGGCTCGTTGCTGGGCACCAAGCTGCTGATGTCGGGGCACGACGTCACGCTTGTCTGCCGCCCGCGCACGGCTGCGCTGATCAATGCCGAGGGAACAACCGTCAGGTTGCGGCTGCGCGGCGAGGACGCCGACCGCGCGTTCCGCTCGGCCGCGCTGCCCGGTGCGCTCGATGCCCGCGCTCCGGCCGAGGTCGATCCGGCGGCCTATGATCTGGTCGTTCTGGCGATGTCCGAGCCGCAATACGGCGATGCCGAGATCGCGCGGCTGATGGCGGCGATCGCGCGCGCGGAACTGCCGTGCCTGTCGTTGATGAACATGCCGCCGCCGGCCTATCTGGAGCGGATCCCCGGCCTTGACGTGGGCCCGCTCCGGCCTGCCTTCAACGCCTTCGACAGCTGGAATGGCTTCCGGCCCGGGCTGGTCAGCCTGTGCAGCCCCGACCCGCAGGCATTCCGCCCGCCCGAGGAGGGCGCCAACGTGCTTCAGGTCGGTCTGCCGACGAATTTCAAGGCGGCCGCCTTCGACGATCCCGCCCATACCGCGCTTCTGCACGAGCTGGAGGCCGCCATCGACGCCGTCCGGGTCGATGGCAAGGAGGTCCCGGTGAAGTTGCGGGTGCACGAGTCGCTGTTCGTGCCCTTCGCCAAATGGGCCATGCTGATGACCGGCAACTACCGCTGCATCCTGCCCGAGGGCGTGCAGTCGATCCGCGAGGCCGTTCACGGCGATCTCGACCGTTCGCGGGCCACCTACGCGGCGGTGGCCGGGATCGTCCGCCGGCTCGGTGCCGATGCCGATGCGGAGGTCCCGTTCGACAAATACGCCCAGGCGGCCAAGGGGCTGGGCAAGCCGTCCTCGGCCGCGCGGGCGATCGTCTCCGGTGCCCGGCAGATCGAGCGGGTCGACCTTCTGGTGCAGCTCATCGCGCGTCAGATGGGCCTTGCATCGGACGATATCGATGCGGTGGTCGAGACGGTGACACGGCGCCTGGACGGGAACCGCAGCGAGGGGAGCCGCAATGCCGAGGCCTCGCGGAGCGAAAGCCGCATGGCCGCAACCTAGCTTTCGTAGCGCGTGTTGCCGCGGCGGTCGGGGCTGATCGGCAGGTCGACGAACAGCGGCTGATGCGCCCGCTGGGAACAGGCCTGCCGGGGGCATAGATGACAATTGATGCCGATCGGGCTGAAAAGATTGTCATTTTCCAGGTTGAACGAGCTGGCGTAACCGATCCGTTCGGCAAATCGCACCTCGCAGCCCAGCGCCACCGCCAGGCGGCGGTCCTGCGAATCGCGGCTGAATACGGGCCGGTCGGTGGTGCGGCTGATGGTGAAGAAGCGTTCGCCCTCCGGCAGTTCGACGAATTGCGGCAGGATGACGCCGGGGTTGTGGAAGGCGGTGTGGATGTTCCAGACCGGACAGGCACCGCCGAATTCGGCCAGATTGAATGTCGTCGAATTGAACCGCTTGGTGACGTTTCCGGCCTTGTCCACGCGGAGGAAGAACAGCGGCACGCCGGCCGCGTTCTTGCGTTGCAGCGTGGTCAGGCGGTGGCAGACCTGCTCGAACGAGACGCCGAAGGCCGCCGCGAGGCGGTCGACGTCATAAAGGGTTTTCTGCGCTGCGGCCAGAATCGGATGATAGGGCATCAGCACCGCCGCCGCGAAATAGTTCGCCAGCTCCACCCGGCACCGCGCGATCCCGCCCGGCGATGAGATGCCGCTGCCGTCGGTCAGATCCTCCAGCAGGTCGCCAAGCTCCAGCAGGCAGATCACATGGGCAAGCTGGAATGTCCGGTTCTGATGGTCGAGCGCTTCCGACAGATAGACCGTGGCGCTTTCGCGGTCGTAGATCCGCAATGCCTCGCCCATCTCGTCCACCGGCAGGATCGCGACCGAGACCCGGTGCCGCTCGTTCAGGCGCTGCTTCAGCATCGGATAGAGATCGTCGGGGGCGCAGGGATGTTCGTCCCGCAGCCGTTCGGCGGCGGTTTCCAGCCGGGGGAAATGATTGCGGTGGTTGCGGAAGAAATCGTGGATGACCGCTTCGGGTGAAGTCGCGAGAAGGTCGTTCGGCATGCGCTCGCGCCCGAGCCGCAGGATCTTGTCGATCGTCGTGCGGTGGGTGTGATAGACTTGCAGGAACATCTCCACCAGCCGCGGCGCATGATCGACGGCCGAGCGCAGTTCCTGCAGGTCGGGGATCTCGTCGAAAATCGGATCTTGCAGGACACTCCGGAGTTCCGCCAGCGTGTTCGAGCCGGGATCCTTGACCAGTTCGCGCCAGTCCACCTGATAGGTTTCGGCAAGTGCCATCAGCATCTGTACCGACAGGCTGCGCTGGTTGTTCTCGAGCAGGTTGACATAGGTCGCGCTCACACCAAGCGCCTTGGCCATCTCGGCCTGGGTCTGCCGCCGCTGGCGCCGGAGTTGCCGCAGTTGCGGGCCGATGAATGTCTTTTGCATATCCGCGCCGACCGTGTTTACAAATTTACAGCCTCTGCCCGGATCATATCACACCTGCCCTACAAAACCCGAATCCTGATCGCTTCCCGCGGGCCATGCATCCCGGCGTTCCGGCATTTTTGGGATGGATTCGAACACCTTCGCGGGGCCTCTTCGGGCGTTGCAGAGTACGCGGTCGTTTGAATGTCTGCCGTTTGATTTCCGGGGCCGGTGTCGTAGATGTGGCGCATGACCCGGCTTTCGCTTCCACATTTCCCCCTGCGCAAGACCCGCGTGCACGAGGTCTGCGGCCCCGGTGCCGCGGCCTTTGCCGTCATGGCCGCGGCCCAGGGGGCGGGGCGGGTGCTTTGGGTGCGGGAAAGCTGGCGGACCGAGACGCTGAACCCGCTTGGCCTCCTGCCGTTTCGCGATCCCTCGGGGCTGCTTCTGGCGCATGCGGCGGACCAGGCCGACAGTCTGGCCGTGGCCGAAGAGGCCCTTCGCGACGGGGCATTGCCTTTCGTCGTGATCGAGATTTCCCGCGCTCTGGATCTGCGCGAGGGGCGGCGGCTGCAACTGGCGGCGAGAGACGGCCAGACGACCGGCCTGTGCATGATCCCCGAGGGCATGGGATCGAACGCGGCCGAAACCCGCTGGCGCGCCGCGCCGCTCTTCGATCCGCGGGGGGCGGACTCGACTCTGATGCGCTGGGATCTTATCAAGAACAAAGCAGGAACACTTGGGGCCTGGCATGTTCGATGGGATCGCGCGGCGCATTGTCTCGATGTGGTTTCCCCGGCTGGCGAGCGACCGGGTTCTCAGGGCGCGCCCGGTTGATGGCCCCTTCGCGCTGACCTTGCGCGAGGCCAATACCGAACGGATCCATTGCCTGAACCCGGCTGCCGAAAGCGCCGGCCTGAGCCGCGGCATGCCTCTGGCCGACGCGCGGGCCTATTGCCCCGATCTGCGGGCGGCGCCGGCCGACCCGGTGGCGGATGCGCGTTTCCTCGCGCTTTTGCGCCGCTGGGCGCTTCGCTATTGCCCCTGGGCCGGCTGCGAGGGGGGGGACGGGCTGGTGCTCGACATCACCGGGGCGGCCCATCTGGTGGGCGGAGAGGCGGCGCTTCTGGCCGATATGCGGATGCGGCTGGACCGGGCCGGGGTGACGCTGCGGCTGGGGCTGGCCGATACCCGCGGCGCGGCCTGGGCGCTGGCGCGGCATGGCGCGGCACAGACCGCCGGTCCGGGCGAGACGCGGGCGGCATTGGCGCCCCTGCCGGTCGCCGCGCTGCGCATCGAGGCGGAGGTTTCGGTGGCCTTGCAACGTCTCGGCCTTGCCACCATCGGCGCCTTGGCCCAGGCGCCGCGCGCCCCGCTTGTCCGCCGCTTCGGTCCCGGGCTGATGCGGCGTCTCGATCAGGCGCTGGGGGATCAGCCCGAGCCGATCATGCCCGCGCCCGAGCCTCCCCATTACGCCACCCGCCTGACCCTGCCCGAACCGATCGGCCGGGTCGAGGATGTGATGGCCGGTCTCGACCGTCTGCTGGTGCCGCTTTGCGACAAGCTGCGTACGGAAGAGACGGGGGCCCGCGTGCTGTGCCTCACCCTGCGCCGGGTCGATCAGGAAAGCCGCCAGGTCGAATTGCGTCTCGCCCGGCCGATGCGTGATCCCCATCGTCTCCTGCCGCTCTTCGAACGGGGCGTGGCCGAGGTCGACGCGGGTTTCGGCATCGATCAGCTTCGCCTGCAGGCATCGGGGGTCGAGCCCCTGCCGACGCGCCAGATCACCACGATACGGGATCGCGCGGACCGGCTCGACGATCTGGTCACCCGGATCGGCACCCGTATCGGGCTCGAGAATATCCGGCGCTTCCTGCCCGCCGACAGCCATATCCCGGAACGCGCCTTCCTCGTCGCCCCGGCAGCCTTCAGCACGGCCGAAAGCGGCTGGGCCTGTCCGCAGCCGCGGCCCTTGCACCTGTTCCCGCCCGAAGCCATCGCCGCAACCGGCGCGGCCCCTCCCGCGCGCTTCCGCTGGCGGCGCATGGACTTTACCACCGGCCGCGCCACCGGCCCCGAACGCATCGCCCCCGAATGGTGGCTCGACGATGAGAACTGGTACCGTGGCCTGCGCGACTATTGGCGCGTGGATACGCGTCAGGGCCGCCGTTTGTGGATGTTCTACACGCCCCGCGATCCCGGCTGGTTCGTGCAGGGGGAATTCGCATGAACAGGCCTCCCTCCTCACCCCTTCTGCCGGACGGAAATACCGCGGGGGAGGCGCCCGCAGGCGCCGGGGGCAGCGCCCCCGCCGACCTGTCCGCCCCCACCGGCCTGTCCTCCTATGCCGAACTCTGTGTCACCTCGAATTTCACCTTCCTGACCGGCGCCTCCCATCCCGAGGAACTGATGCTGCGCGCAACCGAACTCGGCCTCGCCGCGATCGCCATCACCGACCGCAATTCGCTGGCCGGCGTGGTGCGCGCCCATTCCGCGCTCAAGGCCCTGCGCCGGGAAGCCGAAGAAGTCTTGCGCATCCGCTCAACCCACCGGATCGATTCCTGCTCGCGTCAGGAAGTGGGCGCGCCGCGCGATCTGCCGCGGCCGGCCGCGCCACGGCTGCCCCGGCTGATCGTCGGCGCCCGGCTGGTGCTGCGCGACTGCCCCATCGAATGGCTGGCGCTGCCCACCGACCGCGCCGCCTATCATCGGCTCGCCCGGCTGCTGACGCTGGGCAAACGGCGGGCGGAAAAGGGCGAATGCCACCTGCAATTGCACGATCTCGAAGCGGGCGCCCGCGGCCTGATCCTGATCGCCCTGCCGCCGGCCGATCTGAGCTGCGCCGTCACCCCGCTCCAACGGCTTCAGCGCCGCTTTCCCGGCCATGTCTTCCTCGGCGCCGCGCCGCGCTACGACGGTTCCGATCAGGCCTGGTTCGCGGATTGCGCCGCTCTGGCGCTGCGCTGCAACACGCCGATGGTCGCGGCGGGTGACGTGCTGATGCACCGCGCCCATCGTCGCCAATTGGCCGACGTGCTGACCTGCCTGCGCGAACATCTCACCATCGACCGCATCGGCACCCGCGCCCTGCCCAATGCCGAACGCCGCCTCAAGGGCGCTGCCGACATGATCCGGCTTTACCGCGATCACCCCGCCGCCATTCGCCGCACGCTGGAGATCGCCGCCCGCTGCAGCTTCGATCTGTCCGAACTCAGCTATGAATATCCCGACGAGATCGCGGCGGGCGAGCCCCCCCAGACCCGGCTCGAGCGGCTGTCGCGCGAAGGCATGGCACGACGCTATCCCGGCGGCGCCCCGGACCGGGTCCATGCCCTCATGAACAAGGAGCTCTCGCTGGTGGGCGAGCTGGGCTATGCCGCCTATTTTCTCACCGTCCACGACATCGTGGCCGAGGCGCGGGCGCGCGGCATCCTGTGCCAGGGGCGCGGCTCGGCCGCCAATTCGGTGCTGTGCTACCTGCTCGGGATCACCGATGTCGCCCCCGACATGATCGGCATGGTGTTCGAGCGCTTCATCTCGCGCCATCGCGGCGAGCCGCCCGATATCGACGTCGATTTCGAACATGAGCGGCGCGAGGAGGTGATCCAGTGGATCTATGAGAAATACGGCCGCCACCGCGCCGGCCTTTGCGCCACGGTGATCCATTTCCGCTCGCGCGCCGCGATCCGCGAGGTAGGCAAGGTCATGGGCCTGTCCCAGGACGTGACCGCGGCCTTGTCGGGCCAGATCTGGGGGATGTCCAACGGCGGCGCCGATCCCGCCCGCATCCGCGAATTGGGCCTCGACCCCAAGGATCGGCGCCTGGCCCAGACCATCCGCCTGATCGGCGAGATCATCGGCTTCCCCCGCCATCTTTCCCAACATGTCGGCGGTTTCGTCATCACCAAGGGGCGTCTGGACGAACTCTGCCCGATCGAGAATGCGGCGATGGAGGACCGCACCGTCATCGAATGGGACAAGGACGACATCGACGCGCTCGGCATCCTCAAGGTCGATGTGCTCTCGCTCGGGATGCTGACCTGCATCCGCAAGGCTTTCGCGCTTCTGGATCGCCATGAGAAGACGCAGATGACCCTCGATCACGTGCCGCAGGAGGACCCGGCGACCTATGCGATGCTGCAGCGCGCCGATGCGGTCGGGGTGTTCCAGGTCGAAAGCCGGGCGCAGATGAATTTCCTGCCGCGGATGAAGCCCGCCACCTTCTACGATCTCGTCATCGAGGTCGCCATCGTCCGCCCCGGCCCGATCCAGGGCGGCATGGTCAAACCCTATATCCGCCGCCGCCAGGGGTTGGAGCAACCTGAGCCCTTCGGCCCGGCGCTGGAAGAGGTCACCCGCAAGACCCTCGGCGTGCCGCTGTTCCAGGAACAGGCAATGCAGATCGCGGTGGTCGGCGCCGGCTATTCGGCGGAAGAGGCCGACCAGCTGCGCCGCTCGCTGGCCTCGTTCCGGCGGATGGGCACGATCGGGCAACACCGCGAACGTTTCATCAAGGGCATGCAGGCGAATGGCTATGGCGCCGAGATCGCCGAAGCCTGCTTTTCCCAGATCGAGGGTTTCGCCGATTACGGTTTTCCCGAAAGCCATGCCGCGGCTTTCGCCATGCTGACCTATGTTTCGTCCTGGCTGAAATGTCATCATCCGGCGATCTTCGCCTGCGCGCTTCTGAATTCGCAGCCGATGGGTTTCTATGCGCCCGCCCAGATCGTCCGTGATCTGCGCGACCACGGGGTCGAGGTGCGCCCGGTCTGCGTCAATCACAGCGAATGGGACAATGTTCTGGAACGGCGCGCCGACGGGCGGCTTGCGCTGCGGCTCGGCTTTCGCCAGATCAAGGGTTTTCGTCAGGAGGATGCGGGCTGGATCGCCGCCGCGCGCGGCAACGGTTACCCGGATCCCCAGGCGCTGTGGCTGCGCGCCGGGATCCAGCCGCCCGCGCTGGAGCGTCTGGCCGAGGCCGATGCCTTCGCCGGCATGGGGCTGACCCGGCGCGACGCACTTTGGGCGGTGCGGGCGATCCGCGCGCCCAAGCCGCTGCCGCTGTTTTCCGACCCGATCGACGGCGAGGGATTGGCCGAGCCGCCCGTGACCCTGCCACCGATGCATCTGGGTCAGGAGGTGGTCGAGGATTACGTCGCGCTGCGCCTGACCCTGCGCGCCCATCCGATGGAGCTTCTGCGCCCGTCAATGCCGGGGCTGACACCGCATGACCGATTGCCCCAGGTGCCACCCAAACGCATCAGCGTCTGCGGCCTCGTCATCACCCGCCAGCGGCCCGGCACCGCCTCGGGGGTGATCTTCCTGACGCTCGAGGACGAGACCGGGGTGTCGAATATCGTCGTCTGGCGCCGGGTGTTCGAACGGTTCCGCCGCGCGGTGATGGGGGGCAGGCTGTTGCGCGTGACCGGTCGGTTGGAGCGCGAGGGTATCGTCGTTCACCTGATCGCCGAGCAGGTCGAGGATCTCTCGCACCGGCTCTCCGATCTTGGCCACCCGCTCGATGACGTGGTGGGGCTGACCCGCCCCGAGACCGACGACGCCCCACGCCCGCCGCGCCATCCCCCACGCGCCCGCCATCCGCGCGAGCAGGCCAAACGCCTGTTTCCCAGCCGGGATTTCCACTGAAGCCGGGGAACATCCGGGCCGGTGCCGCCGGATGTTTCAAGCTCGAGCGTTCATCCCGGCCTTGACGGGTCTGCCCCGCGTGCCGGGTCGGCGCGTGCTTCGCGCCCGGCACCCATACGACCCCGGGCGATCGCCGCCGGTGCGCAGCGGATGACCGGCCTCGTAACCTGCCGAATTGCCTGAAAATTGCAACTGGTGGATATTAATTTCACATCATGAAACAGAATTTTATTTTGTCGAAATTGTTTGACGGAATCGGGCCATTTTTCAGAACATGAGGACCATGATGGACGAGAAGCTTGCAATCATCAGCGGCCAGGGCATGGGCGGAACCGAGGCCCATGCCGGCGCCACCGCGCGTATAGGGGCCCCCGGCGGACTCGCATCGCCCGCTGGGCAGACGGGCGTGGTGCCCGCTTCCGGGACGGGGACGTCGGGGCGCTCGATCCAGTCGGTGGAACGCGCGCTGACCCTGATCGAGGTTCTCGCCGCCGCGCGTGAACCGGTGCCGCTGAACGATCTCGCGGCACAGGCGCGGCTCAACCCGTCGACCTGCCACCATCTGGTGGCGACATTGGTCCGGCGCGGCTATGTCCTGCATGCCGGGCGTAACCGCGGGTATCTTCTGTCGTCGCGTCTGGGCGAACTTGCCAGCCTCAGCCGCCGCGAGATCGACCTCGCCGAATTCGTCCGCCCCGCGCTGGCGGCGCTCGCCGAAAGTCTGGGCGAGGGGGTCCAATTGGCGGTGCTGCGGGAAAACAACCTGCTGACGCAACTGCGCATTGGACAGGGCTCGGGCATGCGCGAGCCGGACGAGCTGAAGAAGATGACCGCCGCCCATGCCACCGCTACCGGCAAGGCGATCCTGGCCTGGCTGCCCGAGTCCGAGATGGTCCGCGTGGTTTCGGCCAACGGGCTTGCCGCCTACACCGAACATACGATCACGACGCTGTCGGGATTGATGGAGGAGTTGCGCCATGTCCGCCGCAACGGCTTCGCGGTCGACATCGAGGAACTGGAACGCGGTGTCGTCTGCTGCGGCGCCGCCTTGCGCGACGAGAAGGGCGCGGTGATCGCCTCGATCTCGGCCAGTTTCGGCGCCCACAAGAACAGCGATGCCTATCGCAGCCACGTCATTCGCAATGTCACGCAATGCGCGCGCCAGCTTTCGGACCGGCTGAAGGTCAGCCGGTCATGACGAGCGCGCGATTCATCTGAGAAGGAGAACCCGATGCCCATGCCCCAAGGCGTGAAGACCGATCCCGATTATCCGGTGCCCGAGGTGATGAAGGCCTGGGTTCTGGGCGATCCGGGCGAATTGTCGCTGGTCGACAAGCCGGTGCCGGCGCCGAAGAAGGCCGAAGTGCTGGTGCGCATCGATGCCGTCGCGATCTGCGCCACCGATCTCGAGATCATCAATCATGGCCCGCCCGCGATGATCGAGGGCGGCGTGCCCTTCAACAAGAACTTCACGCCGGGCCACGAATATATGGGCACGGTCGTGGCGCTGGGGCCGGGCGTCGACGAATATGCCATCGGCGAGCGGGTGACGGTCGAGATCCACGCCGGCTGCGGCCAGTGCAAGCGCTGCCGGCAGGGGATGTATACCTCGTGCCACAATTACGGGAAGAATTACGGCGATGTCGACAAGGGCCACCGCGCCAACGGCTTCACCACCGACGGCGGTTTTTGCGAATATCAGGTCAATAATATCAACACGCTGGTTCATGTCGCCGATACGATGTCGGACGAAGAGGCGACCTTGGTCGTCACCGCCGGCACGGCGATGTATGGGCTGACCGAACTGGGCGGGCTGGTCGCCGGCGAAAGCGTGGTTGTGACCGGGCCGGGGCCGATCGGGCTGTTGGGTGCGGCGGTGGCCAAGGCCCTGGGCGCGCAGCCGGTGATCTTGACCGGCACCCGCGACAACCGGCTGGAGATCGGCAGGAAGCTCGGCGCCGATCACGTCATCAACGTGCGCAACGAGGATCCGGTCGAGGCGGTGCGCAAACTCACCGGCGGCAAGGGCGTGGATTACGTCGTCGAATGTTCCGGCGCGTCCAATTCGCTCAACGAGGCGGCGCAGATGGTCAACCGCGGCGGCAAGATCTGCCTTGCGGCCTTTCCCGGCAAATCGCCCGAGGTCGATGTCGCCTATCTCGTGCGCAACAACATCTACCTCTTCGGCATTCGCGGCGAGGGCAAGACGGCGACCCATCGGGCCGAGGCTTTCATGCGCCAGAAGCGGTTCGACGCCACGCTGATCCATACCCATACATTCACGATGAAGGATCTGCCCGAGGCGCTGCGCTATGCCCGCGACCGGGTCGAGGACGCGATCAAGGTGGTGGTGCGCAACGACCACGCCGCCAGCCGCCGGGTAGCGGCGGAATGATCCGCGACGGCCGGTAGGGAGACGCCAGGATGCTGAGCTGGGACGAATATCACATGCCCGATAGCCTGGAAGCGGCACTGGCGTTGTGGCGCGATGCCCCGGCGGACAGCCGGCTTGTCGCCGGGGCGACCGATCTGCTGCCCTGGGCCCGCGAGGGCCGGGGCGGGGATGTATGTTTGCCGATGGTGATCGACCTCTCGCGCGTACCCGAATTGGCGGGTTACGCCTTGACCGACGACGGCGGGCGGCTGCGGCTGGGCGCCAATGTCACCTATCAGGATTTCCTCGACGATCCGCGATTGGTGCGGCTGTTGCCGGTGATGCCGCCCTGCGCGGTCTGGTTCGCCGACGATCAGATCCGCCGCCAGGCGACATTGGTCGGCAATCTCGTCAACGCATCGCCCGCGGGCGACGGCATGCCGCCGGTCCTGGCGCTGAACGGCGTGATCGAGCTGGCGCGGATCGACGGCGGGAGCGTGCGCCGCCGCGAGATGAAGGTGGCGGATTTCATCACCGGGCCGGGCCGCACCCAGTTGCAGCCGGGCGAGATCGCGACGGCGGTGACGCTCGACGCCTTGCCCGGCTACGGCGCCTCGTTCCAAAAGGTCGGGCAGCGCCGCGCGCTGGTCATCTCGGCGGTGTGCTGCGCCGCTTTGGTGCGGCTCGACGGCGACGGCCGGCGGATCGCCGACCTGCGCCTGGCCATCGGCGGGATCGGGCCGCGTCCCTTGCGCCTTTCGGGGGCCGAGAACCTGTTGCGAGGCCAGGCGCCCGAGCCGGCGCTGATCGCCCGGGCCGGGGCCGAGGCCGCGGGCCTCGTCGCCTCGCGCAGCCGGGTCGAATATCGCCGCCGCGTCGCCGCGGGCTTCGTCGCCGCCGCCCTGGCCGAGGCGATCGCCGCGCTCGGGCCATCGCCGGCGGCCGAAATGGTGGCCGAGGCGGAGGCCGCGGCCGCCGACGCAACAGCGGCCGCTTCGTCAGCACCAGCGCCGGAGGCTTCCCATGTCTGACCTCGATCTGAACTTCACCGTCAACGGTCAGCCGCGCCGCGCCCGCGCCCGCGCCGGCGACCGCCTGCTCGATGTCTTGCGCGAGAAGCTTGCCCTTACCGGCACCAAGGAGGGCTGCGGCGCCGGGGAATGCGGGACCTGTTCGGTTTTCGTCGATGGTCGGCTGATCAAATCCTGCCTGATGCCTGCGGCCAAGGCCCAAGGCGCGCGGATCGAGACGATCGAGGGGCTTGCCCCGCCCGGCCAGCTCAGCCCGGTGCAATCGGCCTTTCACCAGACCGGCGCCAGCCAGTGCGGCTTTTGCATTCCGGGCATGGTGATGGCCGCCACCGCCACGTTGCGCGACAACCCCGATGCGGGGCTTGAGGAAATCAAGGAACGGATGGGCGGCAATATCTGCCGCTGCACCGGCTATGCCAAGATCTTCGAAGCGGTCGAGATCGCCCGCGACGTGATCGCCGGGCGCATGGCCGCGCCCGAGCCCGAGGCGCCGGCGGAAAGCTATATCGGCCATAACACGCGGCGGCTCGACGCCCCCGCGAAGGTGACGGGGCGGCTCAAATACGCCGCCGACATGGTGATGCCCGACATGCTGCACATGCATGTGCTGCGCAGCCCCCATGCCCATGCAAGGATCCGTTCGATCGACACAGCGGCGGCCGAGGCCCTGCCGGGCGTCGCCTGCGTGATCACTGCCGCCGATGTCCCGTGCACCGACGGTTTCGGCGTTTTCACCCATGACCAGCCGGTGATGGCGCGTGACAAGGTCCGCCATGTCGGCGAGGCGGTCGCCGCCGTCGCCGCCGAGGATCTCGCCACCGCGCGCGCCGCCGCCAGACTGATCGAAGTGGATTACGAACCGCTGCCGGGCCTGTTCGATGCCGAGGCGGCGCTGCGTGCGGATGCGCCGGCGATCCACGCGTCCGCGCCCGACAATCTGGTCAAGCATATCCCGATCCGCAAGGGCGACGTCGAGGCCGGTTTCGCCGCCGCCGATCTGGTCCTGGAAGAGACCTTCTCGACCCAGCAGGTCGAACATGCCTACCTCGAACCCGAGGCCGGCCTCGCCTATGTCGATCACGACGATGTCGTGACCGTCATCTCGCCCAGCCAGAACATCACCCACCACCGGCATATGCTGGCCGAGATCATCGACCGGCCGATCAACAAGGTCCGCTTCATCATGAGCCCGGTCGGCGGCGGTTTCGGCGGCAAGGAGGACATGATCTATCAGGGCATGCTGGCGCTGGCGGCGATGAAGACCCATCGCCCGGTGCGGCTGGTCTTCACCCGCGAGGAAAGCTTTGCCGCGTCGGCCAAGCGACACCCGACCCGCACCCGCTACCGCATGGGGCTGACCCGCGACGGACGGATCACCGCGATCAGCTTCGACATGCTGTCGGATGGCGGCGCCTACGCGATGTCCTCCGAAGGAGTGATGCGCAAGGCCGCGATCCTCTCTTGCGGCCCCTATGAGATCGACAATCTGCGCGTTGATACGCGGGTGGTCTATACCAACAACACGCCCTCCGGGGCGTTCCGCACCTTCGGCGGCATGCAGGCGCAATTCGCCACCGAGACGATGATGGATATCGCCGCCGAGCGGCTCGGGCTCGACCCGTTCGCGATTCGGCGCCGCAATATCATGTGCGCCGGATCGCTGACCCATACCCGGCAGCGGCTCGACAGCGCCGCGATCGACCGCGTGCTCGATGCCGCCGAGGCAGCGAGCGGATGGGAAGCGGGCGCGCCCGGGATGCGCGGCCCGGTGCGGCGCGATCTGGGCGGGCCGGGCACGCGTGCACCCTGCGCCTTGGGCGCGGGGCTGGCCGCCGCGCGGCAAACCGCGGAGGCTGCGGCGAGGGCGGCGGCGAGGGCGGCGGACGACACCGATACAGACGAGAGGGTGGCGTGATGCAACGCAAGATGCGCGGCCGCGGCATGGCGGCAAGCTGGTATGGCATCGCGCGCACGGCGACGATCGACCGCGCCGGCGCCTGGGCCGAGCTGGACGATGGCGGCACCGCCAAGATCCTGACCGGCGTGACCGAGATCGGCGAGGGGATCTTGACCGTCCTCGCCCAGATCGCCGCCGAGGAACTGGGCATCCGCCCCGAACAGGTGACGCTGGGCGACAATGACACCGCGCGCTCGCCCGAGGCCGCCCATGCCGGCGCCACCCGCCAGACCTATATGATCGGCAATTCGGTGGCTTTGGCCTGCCGCGAGGCGCGGGCGCGGCTGTTTGACGAGATCGCCGAATACTGGGAGGTGCCGGCCGCGGATCTGCGCGCCTTCGACGGCTCGATCTGGGCCGAGTCGACCAACAAGCGGATGACGATGGAAGAGGCGGTGGCGATCTGCAAGGCCCGCGGCGTGGTGCCGGTGGGTGCGGGCAGTTTCACCGCCCATGGCACCGGGCTCGATCCCGTCGACGGCTCGGGCAGCCCGTGGCAGGCCTATGTCTTCGGCACCCAGGTCGCCGAGGTCGAGGTCGACACCATCACCGGCGAGGTCCAGGTGCTGGGCATCTGGGCCGCCCATGACGTCGGGCGCGTCATCAACCCGCGCGGGGTCGAGGGCCAGATCGAGGGCGGCGTGGTCCAGGGCCTCGGCCAGGCGCTGATGGAGGATTACCAGACCCAGGGCGGCCATCCGGTCACCCATGGTTTCGCCAAATATATCCTGCCGACCGCGCTCGACGTGCCGCAGATCACCTCGATCCTGGTCGAGGATCACGATCCGCGCAGCCCGCTGGGCGCCAAGGGAATCGGTGAGCCGGCCCTGGTGCCTACGGCGCCTGCGGTGCTCAACGCGATTTACGACGCGGTCGGCGTTCGGATCCGGGATCTGCCGGCGACGCCCGAGAAGATCCTCGCCGGTCTGGCGGCGCGGGCGACGAGGGATGGCGCGACGGATGTGGCGGAGGCCGGCGCCGGCATGGCCGCGCGATGACGTCCCATCGGCAATTGCCGGAAGACGCCGCCGGACGCGGCGCGGAGCACGAGGAGACGGCCGAGCGGACGGGGTATGGCGGCGGCGTGCGGGGTCCAAGGGAGGAACCGGAATCCCCGCCCGGCCGGGAAAGGCGCCGCAGCAATGAAGATCACAGGGAGGAGGAAAGGATGTCATTCAGATTCACCGGGTTCATGGGGGTGGCATGGGCCGCCGCAGCGGTAGGCGCGCTGGCCGCCATGCCGGCAAGTGCTGCCCGTTTTCCCGATCGGGCCGTCGACATGACGGTGCTGTTCGGCGGTACCGCCAATTCCACGGCGCAGGTTCTAGCCAACGCCATGTCCAAGGCGCTGGGCAAGCCGGTGGTGCCGGTCAGCCGCACCGGCGGCGGCGGCGCGGTAGGCTATTCCTTCGTCAAGGGGACGCGGCCGGACGGCTACAACATCGTCTTCAATTCCAATTCCATCAACACGGCCTATCACACCGGGAAGATCCCCTTCGATTACAAGGCTTTCACCCCGATCGCGCGGGTGTCGGTCGAAACCCCCGCGCTGGGCGTCAACCCGAAATCCGGCTGGAAGACGCTGGCCGAGATGAAGGCCGGCGTGCTGAAGATGAAGCGCAAGCTCAAGGTCGGGATCTCGGGCAAGGGCTCGTTCACCCATCTGGTCTCCGCCGCGCTATTCAACGCGATGGGGATAGGCGATCGGGTGATCTACATCTCCTACGGTCGCGGCAAGGCGCCGATCGAGCTTCTGGCCGGGAGGATCGACGCGGCAATCCAGTGGCCGGGGCAATTTGTATCCTACCAGAAATCCGGCGATCTGCGGGTTCTGGCGGTGACGGGGGCCGATCGCGTTTCGATCCTCCCCGACGTGCCGACGGCCAAGGAGCAGGGCGTGAATGTCGATATCACCATGTGGCGGGGTCTGGCCGCGCCCAAGGGCACGCCGGCGCCGGTGATCGCCAAGCTCGAGTCCGCGGCCAAGGCGGCGGCCGAGGGCAAGGAATTCCGCGATGCGGGGGCCAAGCTCGGCTTCACCCCGGCCTATCTGGACGCGAAGGATTTCGGCGCGCTGATCGCGCGTGACGATGCCTTCTACGAGGGGCTGCTGAAAAAGCTCGGTCTGGCCAAGCGCTGACGCGGCCCGGTCGCGGGCGGGGCGACGGGCGCCCCGTCCGGCATGAAACGACGGGCCGGCGGCTCGGGGCCCAGGTCGGGACGCGGCCCAAGGGTGACGGCATTCCGGCAGGAGAGAAACCATGTCCAATCGGCAAGGCGATATCTTGATCGGCACGATCCTGATGGGGGTCGCGGTGATCTGGTGCGTGTTGGTGCTGGCCACGATCCCGGGCGGGTCGGGGGCGGGCGATGTCGGTCCGCGGGCGTTCCCGTTGCTCTTCGGGGCGATGCTGGGCGTGTTCTCTGCGGTTCTGGTCGTTACCCGGCTGCGCGAGGGGCGCGGCCCCGACGCGGCCGCAGGGGCCGGGGCAGGGGCCGGGCAGGAGCCCACGGCGCTGAGCGAAGGCCTGACGCCCGCGACCCCGGCAGGAGAGGCAAAGATGCATGCAGCGACGATCCAGCCCCGGATGGCGCAGGAGGCCGTTGCGGCGGAGAGCACCGCAGAGCCGGAGGCGCCGCCGGCAGATCCCGAAGGCCCCGGGGGCGGGCTCGAGATCCGAGGCGCGATCGCGGAGGGCGCCGAGGCGGCAGCCGGCGCCTTGCAGGGCCCGGCCGGCCGGCGGGCGCGATTGCGCGAATGGCGGCTGATCGGGCTGACGCTGATGCTGATCGGGGGCTATGGATTCGCGCTCGAGAAGCTGGGGTTCAATCTCGCGACGGCGCTGATCGTGGCGTTGACGCTGCTGAGTTGCGTGCGCGA